>JANOOO010000432.1:0-2116 GCA_031421375.1 Polaromonas sp. | reverse complement strand
CTTGTAGCCCGCCGTCACCTGCGCCCGGCTGGTGATGCGCTTGCCGCTCTCACTCTCGAAGGCCGTGCCGATTGGCACATCGACCCGCGCTACCACCACGTTGTCGTTCGGGTGCAGGCGGATCACGGGGCCCATCAGGCGTTTTTCAGTGGTTTCAATCACGGGAATTCCAGTCTGTTGAAGGTTACCGACGCTGAGGTCAATCGAGGAAATCACGGCCAGTGCGAAGCCTCATTCTCAGGCGCTGACGAAGCCCATTTTCGCAGGTGGGGGCAGGCTCATCCGGCGCTGTCCATGTTCAGCACATCGAACGCCGCCTTGAGCCGCTTCTCGTAGGCTGCGCGTTCGCTTTTGACCTGCTCGTCCGACCACGGCTTGAAGCCATGCCCCGCCTTCATGCCGGTGTGGCCGGCCGCGATGATGCCGGCCACGCAGTCGGCCAGCACCGGGGTGTTCGACAGCGAGGGGTAAATCTCGGCGGCGGCGCGCGCCATCGAGTCCCAGCCTGAAATTTCTTTCTGCAGCACCGGCCCCGCTGCGGCATAGCGGAAGCCAAAGCTGTAGCGCACGGCGGTATCGACATCGTCGGGTGAGGCGATGCCGCTGTCGATCAGCGCCAGCGCCTCGCGCATCAGCGCATGCTGGATGCGGTTAGCCAGAAAGCCCGGAATGTCTTTGCGCACCAGCACCGGCTTTTTGCCAGCACGCCGGTACAGCGTGCAGACCGCTTCGCCGAGCGCGGCGTCGGAGTCTGCACCCAGCGCCACTTCGACCAGCGGCACCAGATGCGCCGGCATGAAGTAGTGCGCGTTGAACATGCGGCTGCGCGTCGCCAGCCCTTCGGCGATGCGCGTGATCGGGAAACCCGAGCTGTTGCTGCCGATCGGAATGTGCGCGGGCACGCGGCCATCGAGCGCGGCGAACAGGGTGCGCTTGATTTCGAGGTCTTCAGCAATGGTTTCGATGACCCAGACCACGTTCGCCCAGTCGTTCCACGTGTCGATCAGTCCGACCGACCCGGCCGGAGCGGCTGCCGTTTTGGCGCCCTCGCCCGCCGCCAGCACACCCGCCGCCAGCGCGACCGCCATGCTGTGCGCTGCAGCCAGCGACAGCTCGGCCTTCGCCAGCGTGCGGCCCAGAAAAACAACCTCAAATCCGGCCTGAATAAACCCGGCACCAATGCCGGCGGCCATGGTTCCGGTGCCGATCACAACGATTTTTTTCACGCAAACCTATCCATCAAAACCAGACACCTGTACGGACAAGATTTGCAAGCAAATTAGCGCTTGTCCGCCAAAGATTTTTGATAATAGATTCAAACTGCGCTGTACTCAATTCGATAGAAGTTCTCATTGAACGCTGATGCATAACTTGTACGTATCAGTTGATGTCGAATTCCATTTGATTTTTTGTTCCTCTGCTGATCCCCTGCCGATTTTTTTCCGGAGTCTCCCCCCATGTTCAACCCGTTTCAAAAGCTCGAACTCATCAAGGCCGAGGTCTTCATGTCGATGCCCGCCAAATTCCGCAAGAAGGCGCGCTCGGGCTGGTCTGATCCGAACCGGCAGGGCGCCGAGGTCGAGTGTTTTCTTGAAGGCCCTTCGTTCGACCGCGACGGCAACCTCTGGTTTGTCGATATTCCGTTCGGCCGCATCTTCCGCATCTCGCCCGAGAGCGACTGGGAGCTGATCACGCAGTACGACGGCTGGCCCAACGGCCTGAAGTTTCACAAGGACGGCCGCGCCTTCATCACCTGCTACAAGCACGGGCTGATGGCGCTCGACACTCAAACCGGCAAGCTGGAGACGGTGCTCGGCAGCATGTACAGCGAAGGCTTCAAGGGCCTGAACGACCTGCACTTCGCCTCCAACGGCGACCTGTATTTCACCGACCAGGGGCAGACCGGCATTGCCGACCCCACCGGCCGGGTGTTCCGGCTGCGCGCCGGTGGCCAGCTCGACCGGCTGGTGCTCAACGTGCCCAGCCCCAACGGCATCACGCTCAACACGCAGGAAAAGCACTGCTTCGTTGCGGCTACGCGCTCGCAGCAAATCTGGCGCTTGCCGCTGATGGCTGACGGCTCGGTGTCCAAGACCGGCGTGGCGATTCAGCTCTC
>JANOOO010000431.1:0-1557 GCA_031421375.1 Polaromonas sp. | reverse complement strand
TTTAATAGCGACTGGTCGGGCGTGAACTGCGAATCAGCGCGCGCGGTAGCGGCCGAGGGCAGGCCGAGGATGGGCGGGCGCGGCGTACACA
The DNA here is from genome assembly GCA_031421375.1 of Polaromonas sp. Classification (GTDB taxonomy): domain Bacteria; phylum Pseudomonadota; class Gammaproteobacteria; order Burkholderiales; family Burkholderiaceae_C; genus Polaromonas. The sequence goes on along the minus strand of JANOOO010000431.1, from coordinate 1,466 downwards.
GCGCCTGCAGCGGTTTGGCACCGGGCGAATGGTCGGGGTGCGAATGCGTGCAGACGATGGCTCGGATGTGGCCACCCGCTGCGTCGAACAAACGCTGCACATGGCCTGCATCATTCGGGCCGGGGTCGATCACGACGAAGCCACTGGCCGCGTCGCCGACAAGGTAGCTGTTGGTGCCCGGGCCAGTCATCATGCCGGGGTTGGGCGCGGTCAGGCGCAAGACGTTCTTCAACAGCTGCACCGGGCGCTCACACTGCCAGTCGAGCGCATGCACGATCTGGCCGTCCGGGCAGGTCAGCGCCAGTTCGCCGAACGGCGCTTCGTGCTCCATGAAGCGCGCCGTCTGGCCACCGAGCAAGCCGGCGCGCGGGCATGAGGTCCACAGCGGCTCTTCGCTCGCGCAGGCTTGCAGCACCGCGTTCACATCGGCGTGGTGCTGCAGGCGCTCCAGCGTGCGGATGGTCGGGAAGATCATGAAAAAGTCACCCGCCGCGTGGCGCGCCAGCGCATCAAGCGGCCGCAGCCAGCAGGGCTCGAACTGCTCGGCCTCGTCGGCCACCGGAACCTGGCCTGCGGGCATGCGCGCAACAAGAAAGGGCACATCAAAGCGGCGCGGCAGGTCGCGGTCGGTGACCCAGTGCGCGAGCACGAACACGTCGTCGCCAGCCAGCGTCAGGCCGTGCGCTTGCATTTGCGGCGCGAACGGCTCGTGGCGGTCCAGCCCCTCAACCAAAGCCGAGTCGGCATGGCGGCCGTCGGCATGGCGCGCCAGCAGCACGCCGAGCTCTTCAAAACTCTCGCGGATGGCAGCGATGGCCTGCGTCAGCCGCAAGTCGCTCTGGCCGGGTCGGCGCGTCGATTGCCCGTGCGCCAGCCCATCGGCCGCGTCGATGCCGCCACCGGGAAACACATAGGCACCGGGCGCGAAGCTCGCCGTGCTGGAGCGCCGCGTCATCAGCACCTCTATACCGTCCTCGCTGTCGCGCAACAGCAGCACGGTGGCGGCAGGGCGGGTGGGTGCGGGTTCGCGCTGGGCGTAAAGAAGCTGGGAGGGTCGGGTCATGTGCCGATTTTGACGCCAAAAAAGCGCAGGGGTACGGCGCCTGCCGAATGGGGGACAGGCCGCTAAGTGTTATCCGCAATAGTGAGGCGCCCCGGCCGAAACGACACTCGATGCAATTCAACTTGCAGGATCAAATGATGACGACATGGATTTCCCGAACCGCCTTGGCAGTGTCCGCTGCGGCCTTGTGCGCGGTCAGCGTGAACGCGGTGGCGCAAGCCTGGCCCGCCAAGCAGCCGATCAAGTTGGTCGCCGTGTTTCCGCCCGGCGGCTCGGTCGATCAGGTGGCGCGCATCTTGTCAGTGCCGCTGGGTCAGCAGCTCGGCCAGAGCATCATTGTCGAAAACAAGGGCGGCGCGTCAGGCTCCATCGGCACGGCCTTTGTGGCGGCAGCACCCGCTGA
>JANOOO010000430.1:0-2726 GCA_031421375.1 Polaromonas sp. | reverse complement strand
GTGGAGGCGTTCCGGGCGCGACGCCGGCCCGTGTTTTCCGGCCGATAGAGAAGCCGCATTGCCGTGAATTGAGCGGCAATCGCCTCAATCACATCCAACTGCACCAACCGACCAACATCGGGGGTGCATCAGCCTGGCAGCAGACCTTCCCTGGGTGGGGCTTGCGTGGTCACGCTGGACGGAGTGCGCTTAGCCCGAAAAACTCGCCAAAAATTCAGCGTGTTGTCTTGACCTTGATCAATACACGCTTTTGAGGCGGGGTTATGAATCCGGCACCCGGTTCACCCGCGTATTCATCACAGCCGCAAAAAGCCATCTCGCTTGGCGGCTGCGGGTTCATTTCAACCCAGTCAACTTCATTGAAGGAAATCACATGCAAGCAACAAGCAAACTCGCGTCTGTCAGTTTGGCCATCGCCCTGTCATTGGGTGCGGCCTCTTCGTTCGCGCAGGTCATGGTCGGCGGCGCGCCGATGCTGGCTTCCAAAGACATCATCGACAACGCCGTCAACTCCAAGGACCACACCACGCTGGTCGCTGCCGTCAAGGCGGCCGGACTGGTCGAAACGCTGAAAGGCCCCGGCCCCTTCACCGTCTTCGCGCCGACCAACGCGGCCTTCGCTGCGTTGCCGGCCGGCACGGTCGATACGCTGCTCAAGCCTGAAAACAAGCCCATGCTTAGCAGCATCCTGACGTATCACGTCGTGGCCGGCAAGGTCGATGCGGTGTCGCTGACGAAGATGATTGCCGACGGCAAGGGCAAGGCCACGCTGAAAACCGTGGCGGGTGGCGAGCTGACGGCCACTGCGCCGGGCGGCAAGGTGATGATTGCCGACGCCAAGGGCGGCTCGGCGACGGTCGCGATTGCCGACGTGGTGCAGAGCAACGGCGTGATTCACGTCGTGGACAAGGTATTGCTGCCGCAGTAAACCCCGACGGCGCTGATCGCAGCAGAACCCGGTCGGGAGACCGGGTTCTGCGCCTGGCTTGTCGATGCCGCGTTCCCTGAGGCGCGGAGGGGACGCCGACCCGGCATCAGGTCGGCGTCGCCGTTGTTCTTATTTCCCGTTATTCGCCAGCAATAGTTGGTTCAGCCGCCAGCTTCAAGCACGATCTTGCCGCGCGCCTTGCCGCTCTCGATGAAGGCATGGGCGCGCTTTAGATTTTCTGCATTCATTTCGCCGAAGTGCTCGCCCAGCGTTGTGCGGATCAGCCCGTCGTCCACCAGGCCCGCGACTTCATTTAGCAGCCGGTGCTGGGCCTGCATATCGGGCGTCTCGAACAGCGAGCGCGTGAACATCAGCTCCCAGTGGAATGACAAACTTTTTTGCTTCAGAAGATTGATGTCCAGCGTTTTCGGGTCGTCGATGACGCCCAGCTTGCCCTGCGGTGCCAGGCATTCGACGATCTGCGCGAAATGCATATCGGTTTGCGTCAGGCTGGCAACGTGACTGACGCTGGGGTGGCCGATGCGGGCCAGCTCGGCGGCGAGCGGACGGCTATGGTCGATCACGTGATGCGCGCCGAGTTGCGTGACCCAGTCACGGGTGCTGTCGCGGGACGCGGTGCCGATCACCGTCAGGCCGGTCAGGCGACGCGCCAGTTGAATCAGCATCGAGCCGACGCCGCCAGCCGCACCGACTACCAGCAGGCTCTGGCCTGCGGCAGAGGCAGCGCCCTGCTTGCCAGGCAACACGCCCAGCCGGTCGAACAGCAGCTCCCATGCCGTGATGGCCGTCAACGGCAGCGCGGCGGCTTGCGCGAAATCGAGCGTGCGCGGCATCGCGCCGACGATGCGCTCGTCCACGGCGTGCAGCGCGCTGTTGGTGCCGGGCCGGGCGATGGAGCCGGCATACCAGACCCTGTCCCCGGGCTTAAACAGCATCACTTCCGGCCCGGTGGCCCGCACCACGCCGGCAGCGTCCCAGCCCAGCACCTTGGCTGTGCCCGGCGCTGGCGTCGATCGGATTCGTATTTTGGTATCGACCGGATTGACCGACACGGCGCGCACCTCGACCAGCAGATCGCGCGCGCCTAAAACGGGCTCGGGGAGATCGAGGTCAAGCAGCGATTCGGCATGGCCGATGGGCAGGGACTGGCGGTATCCGACGGCTTTCATTGGCGTTCTTTCTGGGTTTTTTGGAAGGATTGAGGAGGGTGATTAAAGCCGACAACGGGGCAACCCGTCGTGCTGCGCAGCCGCCCGTTGAACCGCCGGCAGCTGGCTTTCGAGCACGGATGCGGCCCGCGTCAGACCCGCTTTTCAGCCCGCGTGGCCGGCCGAGCCCAGCTGCAGCCGCGCCGCATGCGCAATGGCCTTGGCATCGACGCCGAACAATTCCCGCAGCGCCGCGCGCGTATCGCTGCGGCCAAAGCCGTCGGTGCCCAGCGTCAGCATGCTTCGGCCTGGCGGCAGAAAGGCGCGAATGCTTTCGGGAACGGCGCGTACGTAGTCGGTGGCGGCGATGACCGGGCCCGCGCTGGCGCGCAGTTGCTGGGCGATGAACGGCTCTGAAGGCGACGCCTCGCCACGCAGTGCGAGCTGCTGGCAGGCCGCGCCATCGCGTGCAAGTTCACTCCAGCTCGTGACGCTGAACACCGTGACGGCGATGCCTTCGGCGGCCAGAAGTTCAGCAGCCTTGATGACTTCGAGCAGGATGGCACCTGAGCCGAGCAAAGTCACGTCCCTGGCCTTGTTCTTAAGCGTTTCGTAGCCAGAGCCGTTGA
>JANOOO010000429.1:0-1507 GCA_031421375.1 Polaromonas sp. | reverse complement strand
CAAGACGCGCTGATCCGCAAACAGTACGACTACTGGAAAACCGGCGTTGAGGCGCGCTGCGGCGGCTACGTCGTCAAATTTAACGACACGTACGCAACCGTCTCAGAAGGGGCCAGCTACGGAATGCTGCTGACCGTGCTGATGGCCGGTTACGACATGAACGCAAAAACTCTGTTCGACGGGCTGTTTCGCGTGGCGCGCTCCAAGCCCGCTTATGGCCTGAATGAGCCCGCGCTAATGGAGTGGCGAATCAACGCGGACTGCTCAAGCGGCGGTGGTGGCTGGAATGCGATTGACGGCGACCTGGACATCGCGATGGCGCTGCTGATGGCTGATCGGCAATGGGGCTCGGCCGGCACCGTCAACTACAAAAAAGAGGCGCTTGCGACGATCGACGCCATGAAGCGGCGCAATATGCACGCGCAGGGCTTCACCATCGGTCTCGGCACGGTTAACACCAGCCGCACGTCCGACTACATGATCACGCACTTCAAAGCCTTCAAGCGGGTCACGGGCGACGCGTTTTGGGATTTGGCCATCAACAAGTCGTTCGAGCTGCTCAACCTGATGCAGTCCCGGTTTGCGCCGAACACCGGGCTGATTCCCGACTTCATCGTCAACACCCATTCCACACCCATTCCCTCGCCGGGCTTTATGGGCGACGGAAATTTGCTCGAAGACGACTACTCCTACAACGCCTGCCGCATTCCCTGGCGTCTGGCATCCGATTACGTCACTTCCGGCGATGAGCGGTCGAAAACTGTCACCGTCAAGCTGACTGACTTCTTCAACGCTGCGACCGGCGGCAACCCGGCCAATTTCAGCGGCGGGTACACGCTTAGTGGTGCGGCCATGGCACCGGGCAGCCCATCGCCGGTCTATGTTGGACCGGCCACTGCCGGGGCGATGGTCGATGCCAAATTTCAGCCTTTTCTCAACAGCCTGTGGACGTATTCCGGCAACAACCTGTCGCGCGGCTATTACGGCAATGAGCTGCAGCTGCTCAGCCTGATCGTGGCGTCGGGCAACTGGTGGAACCCGTGATGCGGTGGATTGCGATACCGCCGACGCCGTTGCGCTACGACCCGGCGACCTGGTCGTCGGCCCGCTCGGCCGAGGCGGCCGAGTGAGCAGAAGGTTTGCCGTCGGCCCACTTCCGACGACGAGAACCAGAGATCAACCGTAAGCAGTACCTCAAAGTCGCTATGAAAAGCATAGCTGATTGCGCCCATTCTGAAGGGACTGGTGGCCATAAACCTATCGAAATGTTGGCCAAAAAGCCTGGTTTCGATGCCCCTGGCAAGCCGACTGGTACCAGCAGCAAAACCTGAAAACCCCCGCTTCCGTTCACGCCACGAAAGACTCTCATGACCTTACGAAAACTCCGGGCCGCGCTATCCCTTGCCGCCGCTTTGTGTGCCGGTGCCGCCTTCGGTGCGCCCCCGAGCTACCCCTTTGCTGCGCGGCTGGATCCCTATGCCCACGGCATCAAGCCCAATCACGTCAC
>JANOOO010000428.1:0-2484 GCA_031421375.1 Polaromonas sp. | reverse complement strand
GAAGCCGAGCCCGAGCTGCTGGCCCAGGCGCGCGTGTTTGCCGACAGCCGCGAGGCCGTGCTGCAAAAAGGCGGCGAAGTGGTGCAGGCGCTGCGGCGCGGGCTCATCCTTGAGGCCGACATTCACGCCGAGCTGGCCGAGCTGGTTCGTGCGGACCGCCCCGCAATGGCGCGGCTTGCCGACACAGACGTGACGGTCTTCAAGTCCGTCGGCTTCGCCGCGCTCGACCTGATTGCAGCCGGTCTGGTGCTCGAAGCCGGGCAGGGCGCGCCTGCAGACGTTTGAGCGCGCTGCAGCAGCTATGATTTTAATAGCTGCTTGCGCCCGTGTATGCACGGCAAACAGCTTAAATCGCTTAAGAAATAACGCCATGCAGCCGTCGGTGACACCCGCGCAACGTTTGAACAACAATACGGCTATCTCTAGGCTGACGGCCCCCAACAAGCGGGCAGCGGCCAGCCATCTACCCGACCCCACCCACCATGAACCTTCTATTTATCGCCGATCCGCTGTCCTCGTTCAAGATCTACAAAGACACGACCTTCGCGATGATGCGCGAAGCCCAAGCGCGCGGCCACCGCATCAGCGCCTGCGAGCCGCAGGACCTGAGCTGGCAGACCGGCGAGAAGGTGGTGACGCAGGTGCGCCACATCCGGCTGACCGGCGAGACGGAGAACTGGTTTGTTCCCGACACCACGCGCGCTGGCGAGCGCCTGGCGCTGTGCAGTTTCGACGCCGTACTGATGCGAAAAGACCCGCCCTTTGATGCCGAATACACCTACAGCACGCACTTGCTGGAGCAGGCCGAACGCGAAGGCGCAAGAGTCTTCAACAAGCCCGCCGCATTGCGCGATCACCCCGAAAAACTCGCCGTCATGGAATTCGCCGAATTCAGCGGCCCGACGCTGGTCACGCGCAGCGCCGCCGACATCAAGCGCTTTCATGCTGCCCACCAGGACATCATCCTCAAGCCGCTAGACGGCATGGGTGGCATGGGGGTTTTTCGGGTCAAGGAAGACGGCCTGAATCTCGGCAGCATCATCGAGACGCTCAATAAAAACGGCGCGCAAAGCGTGATGGTGCAAAAGTTTCTGCCGGAGATCGCCAAGGGTGACAAACGCGTGCTGGTGATTGGCGGCAAGCCGGTGCCTTACGTGCTGGCGCGCATCCCGCAAGGCAGCGAGGTGCGCGGCAACCTGGCGGCTGGCGGGCTCGGCGTGGCGCAGCCGCTGTCAACCCGTGACCGTGAAATAGCCGAAACCATTGGTCCGGCGCTGGCCGCGCGCGGCCTGCTGCTGGCCGGTATTGACGTGATCGGCGACAGCGTGACCGAGATCAACGTCACCAGCCCAACCTGCTTTCAGGAAATTTTTGACCAGACCGGCTGCGATGTGGCGGCGCTGTTTGTCGATGCGCTGGAGCAGTCGCTGGCAGCTTGAACTGGCGAGTCGCGCGACAGATGATCAGGCGCTGCTGAGCACGCCCGCTTCAAACACCTTGAGCTCGCCCGGCGCAAACGCCGTCCATTTTTCATTGGTCGTTAGCGGCGCGGTCACCACCACGGCGATGCGGTCGGTCGGGCTGGTGTGCCTTGCAAAGTCGATGCTGATGTCCTCGTCGCTCAATGTGGCGTGGGCGAACGGGTGCTGGCGCTGGACGTAAAAAAGGCCCGGCGAGGCGGGAGTGGTCGAGGCATGCGCCCACAGCGCCTGGCCGTTCGACAGCATGAAATTGAAGGTCCCGTGCGGCGCAATCTGCGCGGCCAGTTCGCGCAGCGTCAGCGTCAGCTCGGCCAGGCTGGGCACCCCAGCATGCGACTTGGCCAGCTCTTGCATGATCCAGCAAAAGGCGCGCTCGCTGTCGGTGTTGCCGACCGGTCTGAAGTTGCCGTGCAGGCGCGGCGCGAAGTCTTTCAAGTCGCCGTTGTGCGCAAAAACCCAGTAGCGGCCCCACAGCTCGCGCGCAAACGGGTGGCAGTTCTCCAGCGCCACCCGGCCCTGCGTCGCCTTGCGGATGTGCGCGATCACGTTGCGACTTTTGATCGGGTAGCGCCGAATCAGCTCGGCCACCGGCGAGTCGCAGGCCGGCTGGTGATCAACGAAATGGCGCAGGCCCTTGTCGCCAGCAACCGGGTCGGCCGGGTCGGCTGAGTCCTGGCCTTCGAAAAAAGCTATGCCCCAGCCGTCGGCATGCTGGTCGGTGCGGCCACCGCGCTGCGCGAAGCCCGAAAAGCTAAAGGTCACGTCAGTCGGCGTGTTGCAGTTCATGCCGAGCAGCTGACACATGGCGTGCGGTCTTTCAGCTATTTAATCGCGGGGTTCGGACCAGAGCTTACCGCCGGTAGCCCAGTTCTCGCGCTTGACATCGACGATCAGCACATCGACTGATGCGGCCTCGCCGCCCAGCACCTCGACGCTGACGCGGGTGATGGCTGCAACGAGTTTTTTCTTTTGCTCCAGCGTGCGGCCTTCGAGCATTTCGACG
>JANOOO010000427.1:0-1579 GCA_031421375.1 Polaromonas sp. | reverse complement strand
AAAACATCGGGTTCGGGCTGACCATCGCCGGAACGCCAAAGCCGGAAAAGGATGCGCGGGTGCTGGAGGCCGCGCGCATCCTGAAAATGGAACATCTGCTCGACCGCAAGCCCTCGCAGTTGTCGGGTGGCCAGCGCCAGCGCGTCGCCATCGGCCGCTCGATCGTGCGCAAGCCCAAGGTGTTTCTGTTCGACGAGCCGCTGTCCAATCTCGATGCCGCGTTGCGGATGGACATGCGGATGGAGATCGACAAACTGCACAAGGATCTGGGCGCCACGATGATCTATGTCACCCATGATCAGGTCGAGGCGATGACGCTGGCCGACAAGATCGTGGTGCTGAAGGACGGCATGGTCCAGCAAATCGGCGCGCCGATGGAGCTGTATCACCATCCGGCGAACCTGTTCGTCGCAGGCTTTCTGGGGGCACCCTCGATGAACTTTCTCGATGTCGAGGTGCGGGGCGTGGCGGATGGCCGCGTGACAGTGGCCAATGCGGCGCTCGATCCGGTCGCGGTGGTGCCGACGCTGGGCACCTATAGGGTCGGGCAGCGCGCAAAACTGGGGATCAGGCCGCAATACCTGACGCCGCAGACCGACCGGGCGGCGGGCAAACTGCACGGCCATGTGGCCCTGACCGAACGGCTGGGGGCGGAAACCGTGGTGGATGTTGAACTGAACGACGGCACCTCGGTGATCGCCGCGTTGTCGCAGGATGTGGTGTTTCCGCTGCGCACCGAGGTTAGCCTCGCGTTTGACGCCGCCCGCTGTCACCTGTTCCCGCTGGATTGAGGCTAAAGTATCCGTCTTGATCAAGGCCTGATCTCGGTCCATTTTTCTGTTATCCCGGAGCAGGGCGTTTGCGATTGTTCAAGCGGCTTGTCCCGTGCCCGCGCCGGGATCGCGTCGGCTACCGCTTCGGGGAGTTTTTTTGAACGCCGCCTGTGCCTCCGGGTTCGACTTCGGGTGCTGCCGGCGCACCGAGAGCCGCCGGAACCCGAGTGCCGCCAACTGCTTGCCGACGCTGCGCTCGTGCAGGACGACGCCGAACACCGCCGCGATGCGGTGCTGCAAATCCTTCCGCCGCCAGCGCACTACTCCGTCGCGCACCGGGTCCGGACCGGCCTCGACCCAAGCGGCAAGCGCGGCCATCTGATCGGGTGCCAGCCGCCGGGGGCGGTGCGGCACCGTCCGGTTCACCAGCCCGGCGAGGCCCTCGGCATTGTAGCGGTGCACCCAGTCCCGCAGCGTCTGGCGGTCCATCCCGCAGGTCTCGGCCGCCGTCGTCCGATCCGCGCACTCCAGCAACAGAGCGATCGCCAGCATCCGCCACGCCGCACGAGCGTCCTTCGTCCGACCCGCCGCCGTGCGCAACTCCGAAGCCGTCCGGCTTTGTTGCACAAATCATCAGGGAGTCCCTGCGTGACTCCAAAGTGTTAGTCGGCTTGCCTGAGCAAGCCCACCCCTCCGAACTGCCGCACGACGACCTGGCGATCCTATCGAGCCCTTGAGGCGCCATTGGTTCGAGCCCAATGGCGAGGGCCGCGCTGAAGCAGCGCGGTTCGCTGCACATCTGGTTT
>JANOOO010000426.1:0-2019 GCA_031421375.1 Polaromonas sp. | reverse complement strand
TCGGTGCCGTATAGCGCCGGGCGCGCCCTTCGCCTCTGGCAGCGACCCGCCCCTCGCTGATCCATTGGCTGATCCAGCGCTGGACGGTGCGGCGCGCCAGTGCGGGGTGCTGCGCCAGCAACTCGGCGAGCGTCAGCCCGGCGAAAGACGATTGAAGGCTTTTCAGGAGGGCGTCAGCGGCATTCATGGGATGTTTTGGCGCGGTTTGTTTGGGAATATGGCGCGATTTCGGGTTGATTGTGGCGCAGTTTATTGAACTGCGCCACCTAAATGGCGCGGTTTACTGAGCGCCAGATGCCGCACAGACCCTGCGCAGCTATTAAAAAAGTAGCTGCTTGCGCACGTATCTATTGGGCAAACGCCCTATTTCATGCCAAGCGCGGTCAAAAATAGAACCCTCAACCTCACCCACCCCCCGCAACACCTTCGCCACCGGATGATGCCGCAGCCTGAACGCGTCCGGCATGCCCGAGCCGAGCAACGGGCGCAGGTACATGCGGAAGGCGTCGGTCACGTCGGTGCCGCTGGGGGCGATGGGCAACCACCGGGGTCAGCTCTTGAAATAACAACTGACGCAGCCAAAAAATGACGGTCGGAACCCAAATGTCCAGGAGCGAAGGCTGGCGCTAGCGCCTAATCCCCATGACAGCGCAGGGCGCCCTCTTGGCGCAATTCGTGTCAAACCTTTGGTGCCATAGATACCCTCTGCACTGGCCTTGGCCGGGAGAGCCTCAATAAAGCACCCGCGCCCTGGGTTTAAATTTCATGGCGCATCCCGTTTGAACTGACGTGGCAGCGGCGGCGTTGAGCGTGCGACTCCGATTTTCCGGAATCTGTGAAGACGGCAAGCAAGCCCTCAATAGTGATACCGCAACTGCGCCAGCAAAAGCGCATCACCCTCCACCCTGTAAACCATGCGATGTTCATCCGTTATTCGCCGCGACCAGAAGCCTGACAAGGCATGCTTCAGTGGCTCGGGCTTGCCGACCCCGGCAAACGGTTCCCTCTGCGTTTCGCGAATGAGTTTGTTGATGCGCTCCACCATGCGCTTGTCCTGCTTTTGCCAGTAAAGGTAATCCTCCCAGGCCTCATCCGCAAAGACCAGCCTCACTCGGTCAGCTTGCGTTCGGTGCCTTTGCCTGCGCTCAGCTGGTCGGCGGCAGACAGCAGACGCCTGGCGTTGGCGGGGCGGCGCAGCAGGTACGCGGTTTCTTCCAGTGCCTGGAAGTCTTCCAGCGAGAGCAGCACGACAGATTGCTCACCGTTGCGGGTGATGATCAGGGCTTCATGGTCGTTGCACACCCGGTTCATGGTGTTTGCCAGATTGGCGCGGGCGGCTGAGTAACTGATGGCGTCCATGGTTCGATTCCTTTGCTGTACGCAAAATTGTACAACTATGCAAGCAACCTACGCAAGTGCCCGGCTAGCTGGTGCCGTTCTGGTTGATCTGGGCTTTTGCCTGGCGCAATGACATGATCGAAATCTGGCCGACCATTCTGGTCGCGGGCGCAAGGTTTGCAGTCACTCAGTTTCTGGTTTCCAACTACATCGGCTCGGCTCGGCGCTGACCGGCTCGGACACAGCCTCGAATGTGCTATTCGGCGGCATGCAGAAAGTCGCGGCCGAGCAGCTCGGCCTGTCGCCCAATTTGATGGGCGCGGCCAACAGCTCGGGCGGTGTGATGGGCAAGATGATCGATGCGCAGTCCATCGTTGTCGCCTCGACGGCGACGCGCTGGTTCAATCACGAAGGCGACATTTTGCGATTCGTCTTCTGGCACTCGATTGCACTGGCCTGCCTGGTTGGCGGGCTGGTCACGCTGCAGGCTTATGTCTGGCCGTTCACGGCGATGGTGCTGCGCTGACGAGTTGCTGCACAGGTGAGCCCATCGGCCCCAAAGCATCAGCCCATGAAGCCCAGATTGCCCGGGTAGCCCGCCCCGCCGAAGCGGGGCAGATTCGGCAGAATGCCGGCCAGTTCAACCTTGGCTACGCCTGACCAGCGTGCCGCCGTTACGCT
>JANOOO010000425.1:0-2234 GCA_031421375.1 Polaromonas sp. | reverse complement strand
GTGATCGGCGAGCCGGCAAATCTCTTGCTGCGCCACCTCATGGCTGACCTCGGGGCCGCCGAGCACGATTTTGAGATCAGGCCGCAGCGCTTTGAGCAGCCGAACGACCTGCGTGGTTTCGACCACATTCCAGATGTAGATACCCAGGCCGATGACCTTGGGCTGCAGCGCCAGCAGCATTTCTACGATCTGCGTCGGCGTTTGCGCAATCGTGAATTCGCGCAGCACCGTCTGCGCCCGCAGGCCCGCGCCGCCATGCAAATCCATGTTGGCCAGCAGACAGCGCAGGCCGAGCGAGGCGTGGATGTATTTCGCGTTGAGGGTGGCGAGGACGATGCGCGGCATCACCGTATTATCGGATTCAGCCGTCATAAAACCTGATTGCCGCCGACCAATCGAATGGGTGGCGCGCTCCAGCCAGCCCTGCTGCTGCACACCAGCCGTGCGGAACTATTCCCCTCACCGTCTGCTCAGACTTCGACATGATTCTCAAGCGCTTTCTCTTTGCTACTCTTTTCATAGCTTCTAGCGCCCTACCCAATTGGGCTACAGCCCAAAATCTCTTCGGAAACAAGGCGGGGCAAGCCGCCGGTGCGGTGGTGGCGACACCCGAGGTCCGCGCCGAGCTGATGGCCTTTGCACCCGACGGCGTAGCCCCGGGCAAACAGGTCTGGCTGGGCCTGCAGCTGGCACACATTCCGCAGTGGCACACCTACTGGAAGAACCCCGGTGATTCAGGCTTGCCGACGACGCTGGAATGGGCCTTGCCCGCCGGCGTCACGGCGGGCGAGATCGCCTGGCCGACACCGAAAATAATCCCCATCGGCACGCTGGCCAACTACGGCTATGAAAACACCGTCTTGCTGCCGGTGCCGCTGACGGTCGCCGCTGGTTTTTCGGCGCTTGATGTCAGCGTCAAGCTCAAGGCGTCGTGGCTGGTCTGCAAGGAAGCCTGTATTCCGCAAGAGGGCGAGTTTGCACTGACGATTCCGGCGCAAAGCTCGACCGCCTTGAATGCTGCTGCGTTTGATGCCGCCTTCAAAGCCGCGCCCAAGAGTCTGCCGCCGGGGGCCAGTTCTGTCAGCGTGGAAGGCCAGCGCCTGACTGTGTCGCTCGCTGGCTTGCCGGCCGCGCTGCAGGGGCAGACGCTGAATTTCTTTCCTGAAACCGGCGGCATTACCGAACCAGCCGCGCCCGTGCAGCAAAGCTGGCAGGGCGCGCTGTGGCAAGGGCAGATGCCGCTGTCAAGCCAGCGCACTGAAAGCCCGGCGCTGCTGCCAGTGGTGGTCGCCTCTAGCGGCAGCGCGTATCGCATTGAAGCACCCGTCAATGGCAGCTGGCCGGCTGTGCAGCCGATGCCCGCTTTGGCTCCGGGGCAAGACACGGCCGGGCGGCCAGGCAACACTGCCGCAAACGCGATCACCGCCCCGCCGATTGGCTTGCTGATCGCGCTGATTGGCGCGCTGCTCGGCGGCATGCTGCTCAATTTGATGCCCTGCGTGCTGCCGGTGCTGGCGATCAAGGTCGTCGGCTTTGTTCAGATCAAAGACCCGGCGGAACGCGTCGCCGGTGGCCTTGCCTACACCGCCGGCGTCGTGCTGTCATTTCTGGCGCTGGGTGCGCTGCTGCTGGGCTTTCGCGCAGCGGGCGAGCAGCTCGGCTGGGGCTTCCAGCTGCAAAACCCGGCGGTAGTCGCGGCGCTGGCGCTGTTGTTCACGGTGGTCGGGCTGAATCTGGCGGGGCTGTTTGACTTCGGTAATTTTCTGCCGTCGCGGCTGGCCACTATGCGTTCGGGCAACCCGCGCATCAACATGTTTTTGTCGGGCGTGCTGACGACGGCCATCGCCTCACCCTGCACAGCGCCGTTTATGGGGGCGTCGCTCGGTTATGCGATTGCGCTACCGGGGCTGCAGGCACTGGCGGTGTTCGCCGCGCTCGGTTTGGGCATGGCGCTGCCGTTTCTCGCGGCCAGCGTGCTGCCCGGCGTGGCGCGCGCGCTGCCGCGCCCTGGCGCGTGGATGGAGACATTCAAGCAGGCGATGGCCTTCCCGATGTTTGCCACCGTGGCCTGGCTGGTCTGGGTGCTGGGCCAGCAAAGCGGCATCGATGGCGCGGGCGCGTTGCTGGTCATTTTGGTACTGGTGGCGCTGGCCATATGGGCCATCAACCTGCCGGGCCGCAGCAGACCGGTAGCAATCGCGCTGTCAGTGCTGCTGCTGGCTGGGGGCGTGTGG
>JANOOO010000424.1:0-5551 GCA_031421375.1 Polaromonas sp. | reverse complement strand
TGGAAGACCGAACTGGTCGATTACCCGCACGCGCTGGTGCGACTGCACTTTTGCAAGGTGTTCGACTGGCGCGGCGAGCTGATGATGCATGAGGGGCAATCGTTTGCCTGGCAAAGCTTGCCGCTAACGGTGAGTCCGGTGTTGCCGGGAACGGTGCCGGTTCTCGGCTGGCTGGCTGAAGACTGCGGCTTTCACGGCGCACCATTCTGAACTTCAGTCGCTATTAAAATAATAGCTGCTTGCGCCCGTTCCAATTGGGCCGAAGCGTTGTTTTTCTTAAGAAACAGGCGTTCTGCGGCTGGCAGGCGGCAGGCAGACCGGCTAGAGTGCTTTGAACCCGCTGTTCTGCCAACGTCTGCCAACGTCTGCCGCTCCAACCGATGTCCGCCCACGCTTATCGCCACACCGTCAGCATCACAAGCACGGGCTTTGCCGACCTGAAAGACCTGCTCGCCAAAGCCTCGCCCGCGCGTGCAGGCGACCGCCTCGCGGGCGTTGCCGCAGGCAGCGACGAGGAGCGCGTGGTGGCGCAGATGGCGCTGGCTGATTTGCCGCTAAAAACCTTCCTCAACGATCTGGTCGTGCCTTATGAGACCGACGAGGTCACACGGCTGATCATCGACAGCCACGATGCCGCCGCTTTTGCGCCGGTCAGCCACCTGACGGTCGGCGACTTCCGCAACTGGCTGCTCGGCGATGCCGCAGACAGCGCCGCGCTGGCGGCACTGGCACCCGGCTTGACGCCGGAGATGGTCGCCGCCGTGTGCAAAATCATGCGCAATCAGGACTTGATTCTGGTCGCGCAAAAGTGCCGCGTGGTCACGGCCTTTCGCGGCACGCTCGGCTTGGCCGGACGACTTTCAACCCGGCTGCAGCCCAACCACCCGACCGATGATGAGGCCGGCATCGCGGCGAGCCTGCTCGACGGCCTGCTCTACGGCAGCGGTGATGCGGTGATCGGCATCAACCCGGCTACAGACAACGTGGCGCAGGTCGTGCGGCTCTTGGGCCTGCTCGATGAAGTCATTTCACGCTACGCGATCCCGACGCAGTCCTGCGTGCTCACGCATGTGACCAACACGCTGCAGGCCATCGAACGCGGCGCGCCGGTTGATCTGGTGTTCCAGTCGATTGCCGGCACCGAAGCGGCCAATCGCAGCTTCGGCATTGACCTCGCGCTGCTGGCCGAAGCGCAGAGCGCCGCGCTGGCACTTGGACGCGGCACAGTTGGCCAGAACGTCATGTATTTTGAAACCGGGCAGGGCAGTGCGTTGTCGAGCAATGCGCACCACGGCGTCGATCAGCAAACCTGCGAGGCGCGCGCATATGGGGTAGCGCGGCGCTTCTCGCCGCTGCTGGTCAACAGCGTCGTCGGCTTCATCGGCCCCGAGTATTTGTACGACGGCAAACAGATCATTCGAGCCGGCCTGGAAGACCATTTTTGCGGCAAGCTGCTGGGCTTGCCGATGGGTTGCGACGTTTGCTACACCAATCATGCCGAGGCCGACCAGAACGACATGGACGTGCTGCTGACGCTGCTCGGCGTGGCCGGCTGCAACTTCATCATGGGCGTGCCGGGGTCTGACGACATCATGCTCAATTACCAGAGCACCTCGTTTCACGATGCGCTCTACGCCCGGCGCGTGCTCGGCTTGCGGCCCGCGCCCGAGTTCGAGTCCTGGCTGCAGCAGATGCAGATCACCCGGCCCGGCGAAGCGTTTGCCTTGCGTGACGGCGTGCCGCCAGCGCTGCGCAACGCGGTGCTGCGTTTGACCTGAACTGCTGGCAACTCCTTTTCATGGCTGACAAAACCCCGCTCGTCGTCGCCAACCCGTGGGCCCAGCTGCGTCAGCTGACTGCAGCCCGCATAGCGCTCGGCCGCACCGGTGCCAGCTTGCCGACCCAGCCGCAGCTTGCCTTTCAACTCGCGCATGCGCAGGCGCGTGATGCGGTACATGTGGGGCTGGACGTGCCGCATTTGCTGCAGGCACTCGAAGCCACGGGTCACACGCGTGCCGCTAATTGCCTGCAACTTGCCAGCGCCGCCGAAGACCGGCTGACTTATCTGCAGCGGCCCGATCTGGGGCGGCGATTGAGCGAAGGGAGTCGGCTGGATCTGAGCGCACGCACGCGCGGGGTGGGGATAAGTTCGACCGACGACAGCGCGTTTAACTTTGACCTCGCGGTGGTCATCGCCGATGGCTTGTCGGCGCGTGCGGTTGCGCAGAACGCTGCGCCGCTGCTGGCCGCGCTGTGGCCACTGCTGGCGACTCAGAGCGTGGCGCTGGCGCCCTTGTGTGTCGTCACGCAGGGGCGCGTGGCCATCGGCGACGAGATAGGTCAGCTGCTCCGCGCCAGGCTGGTCGTGGTGCTGATCGGCGAGCGGCCCGGCCTGAGCTCGCCTGACAGCCTGGGGGCCTACCTGACGTGGATGCCGCGCGTGGGCTTGACGGACGAGAGCCGCAACTGTGTGTCGAACATTCGCCCGGCGGGCTTGAGCTTCGGCGCCGCCGCTGCGCAAATTTTTGCACTGGTCCTGGCGATGCAGCAGCGGCAGTTGTCGGGCGTGTTGCTTAAAGATGAGTCGGTGAACGCGGCGCAGACGCTGCTGGCGGCCCGGCGCGGCCCGCAAAAGCTGCCGGGCACCTAAATACCCGATGAAAACAGCTTCAAGCCCAATAATACCGGGCGCAAGCAGCTCCTGATTTAATAGCGAGACGGATGCGGTGCCCGATCTCACTGTTGTGCGGATAGACGCCGTTTTCGTCCCGGATCCGGGCTCTGACGTGAGCCTGAACTTGCTGGACTGGTGCGCCGCTGCGGCAGATCGAAGGGCAGCGCCACTATGCGTTACGGCTACGTCAGCGGGGCTTGCGTCAGCCCGTGACTTCCCACTGGCGCACCGCACTGAACACAGCGTTGGGGTAGGGTGCCTTGCCGCGCGAGCCGTTGTAGCGACCCAGGCCCATGAAAAGATCACCGCGCTCGCGATCCAGGTAATGGCGCAGGATCACGCAACCGAAGCGCAAATTGGTTTGCATGTCGAAAAGTTTGCCGGCATCGCCGTCGCCAATCACGCGGGTCCAGAACGGCATCACCTGCATGAAGCCGCGCGCGCCGACCACACTAACGGCAAATTTGCGGAAATTGCTCTCGACCTGAATCAGGCCCATGACCAGTGTCACGTCAAGACCGGCGCGGCGGCTTTCGTACCAAACGGTTTGCAGGAATTCTTTGCGGGTCTGCCAGTCGGGAATTTTTTTGCGTAGCCGCTCGCTCATCGCGCCCAGCCAGCGCAAATAAATCAGCCGCGATTCGGTGTCGCGAAATTCGGGCACCGGCGGTGCGCGGTTGCCAACGGCGGCACTCAGCGCTGTGCGCACCGAGTCGATCAGCGGCTCTTCCAGCTGACCCCCCGCCAGGGCTGGAGCCGAAAAACAAAACGGGGCCATACCGACTGGCAATGTCTGCAGGAATTTTCTGCGCGAAGTGTGAATGGTTTCTGCGCAGGGCAAGGGTGGCGCGACATCCGCAATCCGGGCGGCGTCAGGGCCAAGTGAGCGGGACGCTCGCCGCATCGTCACTGGCCGAGTCGGGCCTTGATGAAGGCCGCTGCGCCGCTGGCAGCGATGGGCGTCGCAGCCGTATCGCGCCGGTGCTGGTATTCAAACTGGTCCGACTGAAGCCCACGATCACCAATCGTCACCCGGTGTGGCACGCCAATCAACTCCCAATCGGCAAACATGGCACCGGGGCGCTCATTGCGGTCGTCGAGGATCACGTCGATGCCCAGGCCGAGCAGCTCGGCATAAAGCGCGTCTGCCGCAGCCTTGACAGCCGGAAAGCGGTCCGGGCTGATGGGGCACAGCACGACCGTGAACGGGGCCAGCGCGTCGGGCCAGATCATGCCGCGCGCATCATGGTTTTGCTCGATGGCGGCGGCGGGCAGGCGCGTGATGCCGATGCCGTAGCAACCCATCTCGAAAAATTTCGGTTTGCCATCGATGTCGAGGAAAGTCGCGTTCATTGCGCGGCTGTATTTGGTGCCGAGGTAGAAAACATGGCCGATCTCGATGCCGCGCTCGATCACCAGCGGCCCGCCGCCGTCGGGCGATGCATCGCCAGCGACAACGTTGCGAATGTCTGCAACCAGGTCGGGCTCGGGCAGGTCGCGGCCCCAGTTGACGCCGGTCATGTGAAAACCTGCATCGTTGGCACCGCAAACCCAGTCGTGCATTACCGCAACGTCGCGGTCAACGACGAGCCGGACTGGCTTCTTCAAATTCAAAGGGCCCAGATAGCCCGGCTCGCAGCCAAAATGGGCGTCGATCTCTTCAACCGTGGCGAAGCGGAACCCGGCGTTTAATCCCGGCACCTTGCCGACCTTGATTTCGTTCATGTCATGGTCGCCGCGCAGCAGCAGCAACCAAACTTGCGGCGCACCGGATTTGCCCATGGCGGCGACTGGCTCAGTGGCCAGCACCAGCGATTTCACGGTGATCGCCAAAGGGACGCCGAGCAATTCGGCCACATCGGCGCATGTGGCCTTGCCGGGGGTGGCGGTCTTGACCATCGGCTGTGTGGCAACCGGACGCGCACCGGCCGGCGCAAGCGCTTCAGCCTTCTCCATGTTCGCTGCGTAGTCGCTGCCCGGGCAATAGACGATGGCGTCTTCGCCGGTTTCGGCAATCACCTGAAATTCTTCGCTCAGGTCGCCGCCAATGGCACCGCTGTCAGCCGCGACAGCCCGGTAGGTCAGCCCGAAGCGGTCGAAGATGCGCCGATAAGCCTGCGCCATCGCCTGGTAGCTGGCGTGGGCTGCGGCTTGATCGCGGTCGAAGCTGTAGGCGTCTTTCATGATGAACTCGCGGCCGCGCATCAGCCCGAACCGGGGCCTGCGCTCATCGCGAAACTTGGTTTGAATCTGGTAGAAATTTTTCGGCAGCTGCTTGTAGCTTTTCACGTCCTGCCGCATTACGTCGGTCACGACTTCTTCGCTGGTCGGCTGGACGATGAAGTCGCGGCCATGCCGGTCCTTGATGCGCAGCAGCTCGGGGCCCATCTTTTCAAAGCGGCCGGTCTCCTGCCAGAGCTCGGCGGGCTGGATTACCGGCATGCTCATCTCGATCGCGCCGGCGCGATTCATTTCTTCCCGAACGATGGCCTCGACTTTCCGAATCACCCGCAAGCCCATCGGCATGTAGCTGTACACGCCGGCACCGAGCTTTTTGATCATGCCGGCGCGAACCATCAACTGGTGGCTGGCAATCTCGGCGTCAGCAGGCGCTTCCTTGAGCGTTGCAATATGGAAGTTCGATGCTTTCATCGCTGGGTCCGGTCGGAAATCTGAAGTTTTGTGGGAGGGAACTGGAGTCAGGCCAGAGGGCGGGCGACAGAGTTGGCGTTGACACCAGCGCTGTGCATAATGGACTCAGTTTAAAAAATTTGAGGTTTGATTATGCTCGACCGGGACGGCTTCAGGCCCAACGTCGGCATCATCTTGCTCAACCAGAGAAGTCAGGTATTTTGGGGCAAGCGCATACGAACGCAC
>JANOOO010000423.1:0-6904 GCA_031421375.1 Polaromonas sp. | reverse complement strand
TGAAAATTGATTGGTCGGTGTGAAAGGATTCGAACCTTCGACCCCTTGCACCCCATGCAAGTGCGCTACCAGGCTGCGCCACACACCGACTGAGGCGCGAGTATAACGCGGGGCTGCTACTTGCCTGGCGATCAGAGCCGGGCCATCAATGGACCGGGCCAAGCAATTCGCGCAGTTCCATGAGCTCACGCCGCAACAGCTGCAAGCGCCTGTTGGCGGGCTCGTCCTCGGAATCACCAAACCGCGACAGCTCGCTTTCGGCAAATTCGGTGCTGTCCTCAAAGTCGTCGAGCACCGAGTCGCCGACTTCAAGCTCGTCAACCCCGTCCAGCATGACTTCGCCATTGCGCCGCTGGTCGCGCTCAAGCTGAACGATTTCCTGCAGCTTGTTGCGCGCACCGCTGATCGTGAAGCCTTGGTCATAAAGCAAATCGCGGATGCGCCGGATCATCAAAACTTCATGGTGCTGGTAATAGCGGCGGTTGCCGCGCCGCTTCATCGGGCGCAGCTGCGTGAACTCTTGCTCCCAATATCGGAGCACATGAGGTTTAACACCGCACAGGTCGCCGACTTCACCAATGGTGAAGTAGCGTTTTGCGGGAATGGATGGAAGTGATTTTTCCAATTAAATCAATGCGCTACGGCTGACATCTCGCAAGTTACAAGAACTCTGAATCAGCGCGAAGCGTAGCAGGTATTGCTGCTCGTGTGGCATTTTCATGAACGGAAAAACCCGTGTAATTCAGATTTTTCCCGGCACCTCAAAGCCATTCGCAGCCTTGACAGGAGACTCTATTGAATCGGACTGACGGGGCCAAGTAGTCAGTCGGCTACCAGGAGCCACCGCCTGCACTGTTCGGTCCGGTCAGCGGTCAGGGCGCCACGCCGTTTCCCTGAATTTGGTCTTTGAGCTTGTGACTCGCGTGAAAAGTCACGACACGGCGCCCCTGAATCGCGATAGCCTCGCCGGTGCGCGGATTACGCCCGGGCCTCGGTGCCTTGGATCTGATCTGGAAATTGCCGAAGCCCGATATTTTCACGTCCGCGCCCGCCACCAGGCTGTCAGAAATCAGCACAAAAAACGCGTCAATCATGTCTTTCGACTCGCGTTTATTCAACCCGATCTGCTCAAACAGCAGCTCGGCCAAATGCGCCTTGGTCAGCGCGGGCGTCTCCAGGCTTTCGACGGAAAATTCCATAGTGGCTCCTTCTGGCGTGTTGTTGCTATTTCTGTCGTTGGCTGGCATCAGGCGCGCAGCCGGGCCTGCAGCCGTTCTTGAAGGCTGGCGAGCACCGACTGGACGGCAGCGTCGATCTGGGGGTCGGTGAGCGCTGCGGCGTCATTGGCGAAGACCAGGCGAATCGCCAGGCTTTTTTCACCGAGTTGCATGGCCACACCCGACTGTTGCGGCCGGTAGATGTCGAATAGCGTCACGCTTTTCAGCAGCCCGCCCGTGTCTGCCGCCTGCGCCGCAGCCATCAAGTCGGCGTGCGATGTGGCCTCAAGAACAATGACGGCGAGGTCGCGCTCGACGCTCTGGCGTTTGCTGATGGGCTGCGCAACCGGGAGCTGTCGCGCCAGGATGGCTTCCAGGTCAAGCTCGAACAACTGGGGTGCCAGAGGCAAGTCGTAGCCTTGCCGCCACTTGGGGTGCAGCTCGCCGACAAAGCCGATGGGGGTGCCGCTGACGAAAATTTCTGCGCATCGGCCGGGGTGCAAAGCCGGGTGCGAAGTCGGCCTGAATTCGGCCACAGCCGGGGCCAGCAAAGCCTCGATATCGGCCTTCAAATCGTAAAAATCGACATTGCGGTCTTTGCCGCTGCCCGCGCTCCACTGCAAGGGTGCGGCGCTGCCGTAGGCCAGCGCGCCCACGCGCATGGGTTGGGCAATGCCGGGAACCGTGCCGTCTGCAGTCTGCACAGCGGCGTCGCGCCGGAAAATACGGCCGACCTCGAACACACGTACCCGGCTGGCTTTGCGGTCGAGGTTGTGCTTGAGGACTTGAATCAGCGAGCCTGCCAGTGACGAACGCATCACGCCCATCTGGCTGGCAATGGGGTTGAGCAGGCGGATCGGTTCGGGATTGCCCGCCAGCTCGCGCTCCCAGCGTTCATCGACAAAACTGAAATTGATGGTTTCCTGGTAGCCGAGGCTGGCCAGCTGGCGGCGCAGCGCGAAGCGCCCACGCTGGGTCTCGCTGCGGGCGCGGGGCTCGACTGCGGCCAACGGCGCTGTCTCGGGAAGCGTGTTGAAGCCGATCAGGCGCACGACTTCTTCAATCAGGTCTTCTTCGATGGAAAGATCAAACCGGTAGGCCGGGGGCCGGGCGGTGACGACGCCACTGCGCTCTTGCGCTGGCAAGCCAAGCCGTTTGAAAACGTCAAGACACTGAGCCGCTGTCACAGGCATGCCGATGACCTTGCTGGCCCGTGCAACCCGCATGGCCACAGGGTCGCGCGAAGGCATGCTGACCTGGTGGTCGTCAATCGGTCCAGCTGCGCCGCCGCAGATTTCGAGAACCAGTTGCGTAATGTGTTCGAGGTGTTCAACCGTCAAGGCGGGATCGACGCCGCGCTCGAAACGATGACTGGCATCGGTTGAAAAGTTAAAACGCCGCGATCGCCCGGCGACAGCCTCGGGCCACCAGAAGGCAGCTTCGATGTAGATGTTTTGCGTATCGTCGGTCACCGAGGTGCTGTCGCCGCCCATGATGCCAGCCAGCGACTCAACCGCCTGCGCGTCGGCAATCACGCCGACTTTTTCATCGACGGTGACGGTAGCGCCATTGAGCAGCTTGAGCGTCTCACCGGCCCGGCCCCAGCGCACATCGAGGCCGCCATGAATTTTGTCGAGATCAAAAATATGGCTGGGCCTGCCGTACTCGAACATCACGTAGTTGGAGATATCGACCAGCGCCGACACGCTGCGCTGACCGCAGCGCGCCAGGCGGTCCACCATCCACTGCGGCGTCTTGGCGCGGGTATCGACGCCGCGCACGATGCGGCCGGAGAAGCGCCCGCACAGATCGGGGGCCGAAATGGTGACGGGTAGCGTATCGCCATGGCCGCTTGCCACGGTGGGAAAGACCGGCGTCAGCAAAGGCGCGCCGGTGATGGCGGCGACTTCGCGCGCCACGCCATAGACGCTGAGGCAGTGGCCCAGATTGGGCGTGAGCTTGAGCGTGAACAAGGTGTCGTCGAGCTGCAGCACGTCGCGCAGATTGCGGCCCAGCGGCGCATCGGCAGGCAGCTCGTACAGGCCGCCTGACGCCTCGGAGATTTTCAGCTCACTGGCCGAGCACAGCATGCCCTGGCTTTCAACGCCACGCAGCTGGCCGAGCCGGATCAAAAAAGGCTTGCCGTCTTCGCCTGGCGGCAACTCGGCACCAACCGTGGCGACCGGCACACGGATGCCGACCCGGGCGTTGGGCGCGCCACAGACGATGCTGAGCAGGGTGCCGCTGGCGGTATCGACCTCGCAGATGCGCAGCCGGTCTGCGTTGGGGTGCTGGGCGCAGGACACGATTTCGCCGACGACAACCCCGCTGAACGGCGGCGCGGCGAGCGCAGTGGATTCCACTTCCAGACCAGCCATCGTCAGCGCAGTGGCCAGCTCTTGCGAGCCAAGCGCCGGGTTACAAAACGCTCTCAACCAACTTTCCGGGAACTGCATAAAAACCTTAACTTGCGATGCGAACAGGCGGGGCCATCTGACGCCGGGCAGCCGTCTTTGCCAAACAGCCCGCGCTGCTTCGAGCACATATGGGGCGTTTGACGGGCCAGAAAATCATGACTGAAACTGCGCCAAAAAACGCACGTCGCCTTCAAAGAACTGGCGCAAGTCATTGACGCCATAACGCAGCATCGCCAGCCGGTCTATGCCGCTGCCAAAGGCAAAGCCGATGATCTTTTCAGGATCCAGCCCCATGTTGCGCACAACCTGCGGGTGGACCTGGCCCGATCCCGCGACTTCCAGCCAGCGACCGGCCAGCGGGCCGCTGCTAAAGGCAATGTCGATTTCGGCGCTGGGCTCGGTGAAGGGGAAGTAGCTCGGGCGAAATCGCAGTGTCAAATCGTCGGTCTCGAAAAACGTCTTGCAGAAATTGAGGAAGGTGACTTTCAGGTCTTTGAAGCTGACGTTCTCGCCGAGCCACAGACCCTCGAATTGATGAAACATCGGCGAATGGGTGGCATCGCTGTCAACGCGGTAGGTGCGGCCCGGCGCGATCACGCGAATCTCGGGCAACACAGCCTGACCCGCATGCTTTTTGACATGCGCCTGCGCGTAGCGGATCTGCATCGGCGAGGTATGCGGGCGAAGGTTCAGGGCCACGCCGTCTTCACCCTGCATGTCCACGTAAAACGTGTCCTGCATGGAGCGCGCCGGGTGATTTGGCGGGTTGTTCAGCGCCGTGAAGCTGAACCAGTCGGCTTCGATCTCGGGGCCGTCGGCTACATCGAACCCCATCGACGCAAATATCTGCTCGATGCGCTCCCAGGCCAGCGAAATGGGATGCAGGCCGCCGATGTCTCGACTGCGGCCGGGCAGACTGACATCGAGCGCCTCGGCCTTGAGCTGGGTTTGCAGCTCGGCTTCGGCCAGTGCCAGGCGTCGCGCATTGAGTGCGGCCTCAACCTGCTGCTTGGTGACGTTGATGGCCGCACCGCGCGTTTTTTTCTCGTCCACGCTCAAGGCCGCCATGCCCTTCATCAGCTCGGTTAGCTGGCCGGTCTTGCCGAGAAACTGCGCCTTGGCGTTTTCTAGATCGGCCGGTGACGCCGCCGCGTTAAAAGCGGCGAGAGCCTTGTCCACAATGGAGTTCAAATCGCTCATGGTGCAGAAAACCTCAAACGCAGGGAGCCGGAAAAAAACTGTCGATCAAAACAAAAGGGCCAGAGCCTTTTCAAGCCCTGGCCCTTTCAATCCGGGCGCAAGCAGCTATTAATTAAATAGCACCTTGCCCTTCATCTCAAGCAGCCAGCCTGGCCTTCACCTGTTCGACGATGGCACCGAATGCGGCGCTGTCGTGAATGGCCATATCGGACAAAACCTTGCGGTCGATCTCGATGCCGGCTTTTCTCAGACCATTGGCGAACTGGCTATAGGTCATGCCGAACGAGCGGCTTGCGGCGTTGATACGCGCAATCCACAGCTGGCGGAACACGCGCTTTTTGGTGCGGCGGTCACGGTAGGCATATTGCCCGGCCTTCATCACCGCTTCTTTGGCGACCCGGAAGACGTTGCCGCGGCGACCGCGGAAACCTTTTGCAAGGGCTAAAACTTTTTTGTGGCGGGCGCGAGCCGTTACACCACGTTTGACGCGAGGCATGTGATTACTCCTTGTTCGTCGTTGAATTAAATGCCACGACCGGGCAGCATCTGCGACATACGACCCATATCGGTCTCATGCACAGCCACTGATCCACGCAGGTGACGTTTGTTTTTGGTGGTCTTCTTGGTCAGGATGTGACGCTTGAAGGCTTGACCGCGCTTGACGGTGCCACCAGGACGAACGCGGAAACGCTTTTTAGCGCCGCTCTTGGTCTTCATTTTGGGCATGTGAATGCTCCTTTTCATTTGTGCTCGTGAGGCGCTGCAAAACTTTCGCAGACTTGACGGCCCCGAGCCACTTGTTAGTGGCGAGTTGTTAGCTCATCCACTTGTTAGTGGCGAGTTGTTAGCTCAGCCACTTTCCGGTTCGAGCTCAAAAGAACCCTGGCCGGTCGCGAAAGGTTTAACCCCTTCGCTTTCGGAAAGCCCGCTCATCACAGACCTTCACAGGAGCGCCCTTCGGCTACCCCAGAAACTTGATCGTCAGGATGCCGCCGTCGCCGTTGCCGACTCTGCCGCAGCCTTGACAGCCGGCTTTTTACGGCCCGGCGCAATCATCATCACCATCTGACGGCCTTCAAGCTTGGGAAACTGCTCGACCAAAATCAGGTCGGCCAACTCGTCACGAATGCGCGCCAACAAAGCCAGACCCAGCTCCTGGTGGGTGATTTCACGACCGCGAAAGCGCAGCGTGATCTTGCATTTGTCGCCATCTTCAAGAAAGCGCTTGATGTTGCGCAGCTTGATGTTGTAGTCGCCGTCGTCGGTACCGGGACGGAATTTTATTTCCTTGATCTCGATGACCTTCTGCTTGGACTTGGCTTCAGCCGCCTTTTTCTGCTCTGCATACTTGAACTTTCCGTAGTCCATCAGGCGGCACACAGGGGGCACGGCAGTAGGCGAAATCTCGACCAGATCGACGTCGTACTCACCGGCCAGCCGCAGGGCTTCCATGATGGGGACGATGCCGAGGGGTTCGTTCTCGGGGCCTGAGAGTCGCACTTCAGGCGCCATGATTTCACGGTTCAAGCGGTGCTTGCGTTCTTCGCGGTGACGGCGGTCACGAAATTCAGTAGCGATGGTTCTAGTCCTTCAAGGTCTGCTATAAAAGCTATAGCTACTCGCGCCCGTCATTCAAAGGCTAAAAGCCGAAAACATTCAACAAAATGAATGCTTTCACGCTTTCAGCGCGATGTCGGAGGCAATCTGTTTTGCAAACGTTTCGAGCGGCATGGACCCAAGATCCTTATTGCCACGTGCTCGAACTGCGACGGCACCTAGTGCTTTCTCTTTGTCGCCAAGGACAAGGATGTAGGGCAGCTTTTGCAGCGAATGCTCTCGTATTTTATACGTAATCTTTTCGTTGCGTAGATCAAGGTTGACTCTAAGCCCTTGATTTTTCAGCGTTTTGGCCACTTCCCGGGCGTAATCGGCCTGCGCATCAGTAATCGTCAACACCGACACCTGCACCGGTGCCAGCCAGACTGGCATCGCACCGGCGTGTTCTTCAATCAGGATGCCGATGAAGCGCTCCAGGCTGCCGACGATGGCGCGGTGAAGCATCACGGGGCG
>JANOOO010000422.1:0-2862 GCA_031421375.1 Polaromonas sp. | reverse complement strand
CACCACTGCCTGGCCCTTCGCCGTGGCGTTCATGTGCCTGATCGCCTACGCCAGCCTCTACCCGTTTTCCGACTGGCGCGACCAGGGCATTTTCCCTTTGGGCTTTCTGGCCGCGCCCGTGCCGCGCTACTGGACCGGATTCGATGTCGGGGCCAATTTTCTGGGCTATGCACCGCTCGGTTTTCTGCTGGCATTGGCCGTGCGCCGCTCCCATCACGGCAGGCGTGGGCTGGGCGCGATTGCGGCCGCGACAGTGGCAGCGGCCCTGCTCAGTCTGAGCCTGGAAACCGCACAAAGCTTCTTGCCGTCGCGCATCGCGTCGAATGTTGATCTGGCGCTGAACAGCGCCGGCGCACTGATGGGTGCCTTGTTCGCGGCAGCGCTCGAACGCACCGGCCTCCTCGCCCGCTGGGGCCGCGTGCGCGCGCGCTGGTTTGCGCCCGATGCACGCGGCGCGCTGGTGTTGCTGGCGCTGTGGCCGCTGGCGCTGCTGTTCCCGGCGGCGGTGCCGCTGGGCTTGGGCCAGGTTTACGAGCGGCTTGAGCTGGGCTTAAGCGAAGCGCTGGCCAATACGCCTTTCATCGAATGGCTGCCGGTGCGTGACCTGGAATTGCAGCCGCTGGTGCCGCTGGCGGTGCTGGTTTGCGTGACGCTGGGCGCGCTGGTGCCCTGCCTGCTTGGCTACGGCGTGGTGCGAACGCGCTGGCAACGGCTGGTGGTGGCGGGGTGTGCGCTGGCGGTGGCGCTCGCGGCATCCGGCCTGTCGGCGGCGCTGACCTATGGCCCCGAGCACGCCTGGGCCTGGCTCGACTTGCCGGTGCAGGTCGGCCTGATGGGGGCCGCGCTGCTGGCACTCGCGCTGCTGGCCTTACCCCGACGCGCGGCACTGGCGCTGGCGCTGCTGGCTCTGGCGATTCAGCTCGGCTTGCTGAATCAGGCCCCCGCTGACCCGTATTTCGCACAAACGCTGCAGACCTGGGAGCAGGGACGCTTCATCCGCTTTCACGGCCTGGTGCAGTGGCTGGGCTGGCTCTGGCCTTACGCCGCCTTGCTGCATCTGCTGGTGCGCTTGACCACACGCGAGCCGGCCTCGACCAGTCAAAACTAAAATCGCGCCATGAGCAAAACTTCTGCCCGCACCAAACCCGCAACACCTGACGCCGCAGGCGACTTGTCTTACTACGAACGCCATATTTTCTTTTG
This sequence comes from Polaromonas sp., assembly GCA_031421375.1. GTDB lineage: Bacteria > Pseudomonadota > Gammaproteobacteria > Burkholderiales > Burkholderiaceae_C > Polaromonas. The sequence goes on along the minus strand of JANOOO010000422.1, from coordinate 1,659 downwards.
CCTGAACCAGCGCAAAGGCGGCGACGAATGCTGCGCCGACCACCGCGCCGAAGCCGGCTTCGACCGCTGCAAGTCGCAGGTGAAGGCCGCCGGTTTGTCGGGCCCTGGTCAGGTGCGCGTGAACAAGGCGGGCTGCCTGGACCGCTGCGCCGCCGGGCCGGTGGCAGTCGTTTACCCCGAAGCGGTTTGGTACACCTATGTCGATGCCAGCGACATCGACGAGATTGTCGAATCGCACCTCAAAAACGGAAAAGTTGTCACGCGTTTGCTGGTGCCTGCACACATCGGGCGTTGAGCGCTCCGTGCGTGCTGGCAGCGAAAACTTAAGCGTTTTAAGTTGTTTTCCAAATGTGGACGGGCGCAGGCAGCTCCTTTTTTTATAGCGACGAATACTCGGAACCCGGTGGCAGGCGCACCTTGATGAACACCAAACTCACCGATCGACCTTCGTGAACGCGCAAACTCAAAAATCAGTTATTTGGGGGCCCGTCGGCGCAATCGAGATCGCCGTCGATGCGCCAACCGGCAGCCCCGTCGGCGTCGCTGTGCTGGCGCACCCGCACCCGCTGTTCGGCGGTACGCTTGACAACAAGGTTGTGCAAACGATGGCCCGGGCCTTTGTGCAGGCCGGCTGGACGACGGTGCGATTCAACTTTCGCGGCGTCGGCCAGACCGAAGGAGTACACGACGAAGGGCGCGGCGAGCTCGATGATTTTTTGGCGGTGGTCGAGCATGTGGCCCCGCTGGCCCAAGCCGCAGGCACGCGTCTGGCGCTGGCCGGATTCTCGTTCGGTGCCTATGTCACCACGCACGCCTTCGCCCGGCTTCATCCGCAGCGGCCTATCTTCAGGCTGGTGCTTGTCGGCACCAGCGTCAGCCGCGCCCCGGCCGCACCCATCGCTGCCGACGCGCATCCTATTACGCTTGTGATTCACGGCGAGCACGACGACACCGTGCTGCTGGCCGATGTGATGGACTGGGCGCGGCCACAGGCACTTCCTGTTACGGTTGTCCCGGGGGGCGGACATTTCTTTCATGGACAATTGCCGCTGCTTAAAAGTCTGGTTGCGCGGCATCTGGTTTAAGACCCCCTGGCGTCGGGGTTCTGGCCCCGAAACGTCGCAGTGCCAAGGGCCATTTGCTGCCGTAGGTCCACTTTTGCAGCCACACGCGACCCGAGCTCTTCGCCGTTGCCTGTCACGTTTTAACTTCATTTGATCCCACCGAGACGGACGCCTCCCCATGCCCTTTCCTGCCTTTGTTCGCCCCGCCTTTAGCCCCGCCCTTCGCGCCGCCATCGCCTCGATATTGCTGCTTCAGGTCTTGATGCCACCCGCCGTGCAGGCGCAGGCCCCGCAGGTGCCCGATATTGCGGCGCGTTCCTATTTGCTGCTCGACGTCACGGCCAACCAGATCCTCGCCGCCAAAGACATTGACTCGCCGGTCGAGCCGGCCTCGCTGACCAAGCTGATGACCGAATACCTGGTTTTTGAAGCACTGCGCTCCAAAAAAATCGATCTCAAGCAAACCTTCAGCGTCAGCCCGCGCGCCTGGAAGATGCCGGGCTCGCGCATGTTCATTGACCCCAAGATGCAGGTGCCGGTCGAAGACCTGATCAAAGGCATGGTTGTGCAGTCGGGCAATGACGCGACGATGGCG
>JANOOO010000421.1:0-2279 GCA_031421375.1 Polaromonas sp. | reverse complement strand
ATTTATTCACGCGGAATCGTGGCGCCTGGATTGGGATGGGCTGCAAGGCGGTTTTTGCAGCAAATATCGTGATATTTGCAATAAAACCAACGCCGCAGACCGCCCAAGCCAGGTGATCACGAACCGCGCTGAATAGATCCGCGCTTCCTTAAGCCCGTTCGCCCGGCGTAAGCGGCTTGCGGCCCCGCCCGGCAAATGGCGGCGAATGGTTTGAAGCCCCGGCAACGCTGTGGGGGCAGGCCAGGCGCGTCGTCGCCGCAGCGCTGGCTCGACAGATCAACCAGCCAGAAAAAGCGCAGGATCCACCATCGTCCGGTTCAGCATGACGCCCCAGTGCAGGTGCGGCCCGGTCACGCGGCCCGTCGCGCCGACTGCGCCCACGCGCTCGCCGACTCTCAAGACATCGCCTACCTTCACATCGATGGTGCTTAAGTGGCACACCATGCTGAGCAGGCCGCCGCCGTGGTCGAGCCAGACCGTGTTGCCGTTGAAAAAATAATCTCCAGTGTCGATCACCCGCGATGACAGCGGCGCGACGACTGGCGTGCCCGTGGCGGCTGCGATGTCCATGCCGCTGTGCGGATTGCGCGACTGCCCGTTAAACACGCGGCGCAACCCGAACGAGCTGGAGCGCCGCCCCGGCGTCGGCACCTGCATGCGCAGCTCGGCCAGTGCTGGTGAGGCGTCGGTGAAGGTGGCCATTACCACGCTCTGGTGGCCCTGCTCGCGCTCGTAGCGCGCCTGGTTTTCAGGAGACAGATCGACCGTGCCGGGCGCAACCTTTAGCCTCTGCTCTGCATATTGTTTGGGCAGCACGGAGTAGCTGATTTTTCGGTCTGGCTCGCCTGCGACCTGCACCACGATGCTTGCCGCGCCGGGCCGGGCCGCCAATGCAATGCCGACCAGCGCGACCCACTCGATCGCATCGCCAGTCACCAGCAGCGGCACGCCGCCAGCCTGCGCGACGGGCCGCGCTGCCGCCGGGCCAAGCGAGAGCCGCGCGATGCCGCCGGGGACCGGCGAGGGGTTGGGCCAGAGCTGGAAGGCGGCTGGCTCGGCGGCAAGGGCGCGGATAGCGGGCAGGACGAGCAGGCTTGCCGCTGCCAGCAGGGCAGAGCGGCGATCCAATGAGAAGGTGGGCGGGCGGCGAAGAAAAGGCATGACGAAAAGGGCGGGGTGAATGAGTGAATTCAGAAATAAATGCAGAGGTAAATGCAGAGGTAAATGCAGAGGCAAAATCAAGGCTGGAACGCAGGCTGACTCTACCGCCGAATAGCCAACGCACGATGGCGCGCGGGCATCGCGGCGGCGAGCCGCCATCGATACGCTCGTTGAACCGCACCATCATCACGCACCATGTCAAAGATCGAACTAAAAATCCCCCCGCCTCTGGTGGCCGCAATCACGGCAGGCGCGATGTGGGCCGCTGCACAGTGGGTCGGCCTCAATGGCTTGTTTGCCGATGTGCCGCCAGGCTGGCGTATCGCGGCGGCAGGCGGCATTGCATTGATCGGGCTGGGCTTTGATCTGACCGGCGTGCTCGGCTTCATCCGCGCCAAAACCACCGTCAACCCCATGAAGCCCGAGCGCTCGGCGGCACTCGTCACATCGGGCATTTACCGCGTCACGCGCAACCCGATGTACGTGGGCATGGCCTTGATTTTGTTGGCATGGGCGATCTACCTCGGCTCAGGCACAGCTTTGCTCGGGCCGCTGGTTTTTGCGCTGTACATCACGCGCTTTCAAATCCACCCAGAAGAGCGCGTGCTGGCAGCTCGCTTTGGCAGCGAGTTTGCAGCCTACCGCGCGCGGGTGCGGCGCTGGTTGTAGCGCGGCTGGCACAGTGACTGCGGCGCAACGCGCTTGCCCTCAAAAGTACCTTGATTCAGAATCAAATCACCATATAGTCAAACACAGACGGGCGCAAGCAGCTCCTGATTTAATAGCGACTGATCAGCCGCGAGTTGGACGGACGGGCTCACTTCGAGCCGTCAGGCGGGCAGCATCTTGATCTTCCCGTCTTTCACATAGTCATTGAACTGCGTCAGCGGAATCGCAGTCAAGCCAGTCGCGCCGTCATCGTCCCAACTGAGTGTGGCGCTGTCCTCGGCAAGCATGACTTCGACCCTGCCACGCGGGATGGCAATGGGCGCGCCGTCGCCGGGTGTGTAGGTGACGGCTCCGGTGATCGTGGCGAACTGGGGCATGAAAAAATTCCTCAAAGGGGTGAGTTATGGGGCTTACGCGTTTGAATGAATGATTCAGCGCCAGGTGCGGGC
>JANOOO010000420.1:0-3031 GCA_031421375.1 Polaromonas sp. | reverse complement strand
TGGCGCTTCATGAAGGCTTTGGAAAAAGCCTTGGAGCTTTCAAGCTGTGCGGCAGCTTGCGTCGGGCCGAACACGCGCAGGCCGTGCGCCCGAAACTCATCGACGATACCGGCCGCCAGCGGCTGCTCGGGCCCCACCACGGTCAGCGCGATTTTCTCGGCGATTGCCCAGGCGCGCAGCTTGTGTACGTCGGTGATGGCGATGTTTTCAAGCCGGCTGTCGAGCGCCGTGCCGCCGTTGCCTGGTGCCACATACACCGCCTGCACCCGGTCCGATTGCGCCAGCTTCCAGGCTAGAGCGTGTTCACGGCCACCACCGCCTACGACCAATACTTTCATGCAGCAGCTTTCATGCGGATTCGGGCCAAGGCCGGGCTGCCTTGTGGGATGGCGGTGCTCATTCCGACAACGCCGCGTTGTGATAAACGTTCTGCGTGTCGTCGAGGTCTTCAAGCACGTCGAGCAGTTTGTGCATGCGCGCGGCGTCGCTGCCAGCCATGTCGATCATGTTGTCTGCGCGCATCGTGACTTCAGCCACCTCGGCTTTAAGCCCGGCCGCCTCTAGCGCGTGCTTCACCGCTTCAAATTCGGTATAGGGCGTCAGCACCTCAATCGCGCCATCGTCATGTGTGATGACATCGTCGGCACCGGCGTCGAGCGCGACTTCCATCAGCTTGTCTTCGCTGGTGCCGGGCGCAAAAATGAACTGGCCGCAATGCTTGAACTGAAACGCCACCGAGCCTTCGGTGCCCATGTGGCCACCGTGCTTGGCGAAGGCGTGGCGTACTTCGGCGACGGTGCGCACGTGGTTGTCGGTCAGGCATTCGACGATGATCGCCGCGCCGCCCACGCCATAGCCTTCGTAGCGCACTTCGTCGTAGTGAACGCCTTCAAGGCTGCCGGTGGCTTTGGCAATGCCGTATTTGACGTTTTCAGCCGGCATGTTGGCGGCCTTGGCCTTGTCGATGGCCAGCCGCAAACGCGGGTTGGTGCCCAGGTCACCGCCGCCCAGACGCGCAGCCACCATGATCTCGCGCATCACGCGCGTCCAGACGCGCTGGCGCTTTTCGTCTTGCCTGCCCTTGCGATGTTGAATATTCGCCCATTTGCTGTGACCGGCCACAAGATTCCTTTGGAATTGATTTAATCTTCGCCGACATTTTACTTTTTCATCGGGGAGCAATGCTGTGGCCGAACCTTTATTGATCGCAAAAAACGCCAGTGCGCAGTGTGAAATGCTGCCCGGACTGGCCAATCGCCACGGCTTGATTACCGGGGCCACCGGCACTGGCAAAACCGTGACGCTGCAAACACTGGCCGAAAATTTCTCAAAAATCGGCGTGCCGGTGTTCATGGCCGACGTGAAGGGCGACCTGACCGGCATCAGCCAGCCGGGCAGCTTCAACGAAAAACTCACCGGCATCCTGAAAGAGCGCCACATCGAACTGCCGAAATCACAAGCCTGCCCGGTCACGCTCTGGGACGTGTTTGGCGAGCAGGGCCACCCGGTTCGCGCCACCGTGTCGGACATGGGGCCGCTGCTGCTGGGACGCATGCTGAACCTGAACGACACGCAGGCGGGCGTGCTGAACCTGGTCTTCAAAATTGCCGACGACAACGGCCTGCTGCTGCTCGACCTGAAAGACCTGCGCGCGATGCTGCAGTACGTCGGCGACAACGGCAAGGAATTCACCACGCAGTACGGCAACATCAGCGCAGCCAGCGCGGGGGCGATTCAACGCGGCCTGATGCAGATTGAAACGCAGGGCGGCGCGAGCTTTTTCGGCGAGCCGATGCTCGACATTAATGACTTCATGCAAACCGTGGATGGCCAGGGCGTGATCAACATCCTCACAGCCGACAGGCTGATGAACTCACCGCGACTGTATGCGACGTTTTTGCTGTGGATGCTGTCGGAGTTATTCGAGCAGTTGCCCGAAATCGGCGACCCTGAAAAACCAAAAATGGTCTTCTTTTTCGACGAGGCGCACCTGCTGTTCAACGAAGCGCCCAAGGTGCTGATTGAGCGCATTGAGCTGGTGGTGCGGCTGGTGCGCTCCAAGGGCGTCGGCGTCTATTTCGTCACGCAGAACCCGCTGGACATTCCTGATTCGGTGCTGGCGCAATTGGGCAACCGGGTACAGCACGCGCTGCGCGCCTTCACGCCGCGTGACCAGAAGGCCGTCAAGGCCACCGCGCAAACCATGCGGCAAAAGCCGGGTCTCGACATTGAGGCGGCGATTACCGAGCTGGCCGTCGGCGAAGCGCTGGTCAGCCTGCTTGACGCCAAGGGCCGGCCCGGCATTACAGAGCGCGTTTTTGTGCTGCCGCCGGGCAGCCAGCTCGGGCCGATCACGCCTGCGCAGCGACAGGTGCTGCTCAAAGAATCGCTGGTGGCGGGCGTGTACGAGAAAACGCAAGACCGTGAATCGGCCTTTGAAAAGCTCGCCGCCCGCGCCGCCGAATCAGCAGCCGCCGCACCGACGGCGGCCAACGGCGGGGCACTCGGCCAAAGCGAATCGGGCGGCATTCTGGGCGGGCTCAACGACGTGCTGTTCGGCCGCACCGGCCCGCGCGGTGGCCGCAACGAGGGCCTGGCGCAAAGCATGGCGAAGTCGGCGGTGCGAACCATGGGCTCGACTGTTGGACGCGAAATCATTCGCGGTGTATTGGGCAGTATTTTTGGCGGGAAGCGGCGTTGAACCGGGCCGCGTCGGGTCAGCCAAACGTGTAGCAAATTGTCAGCCGTTGGTGCGCCATTCGCTTGTCATCGACATGCGGCGTCGATACATCGGCTTTTTTTGAAAGAAACTTCATGCCTCAGGACGCAGCCGCCCAACCGGTTCAGACCGAAGCCCCGTTGGCACCCCTCGTTTCAGGCGTCATTCCTGTCGTCGCAGCGCCCTACGCGCCCGCATCGCCTTCGGCAGGCCACATTCGCCTGACCTCGCACGCTGGTGGCTTCGGCGCACTGCCGATTCAATGGGGCGCAGCGAGCGCCGCCGAGCGCGGCCCGGTCGTCGGCACCACCA
>JANOOO010000419.1:0-8702 GCA_031421375.1 Polaromonas sp. | reverse complement strand
CCGGGTCAGCTGAAACTGAGCGGCGCGCTGCTCGGCGACATTTTTCTGGGCAAGGTGACGCGCTGGACCGACCCGGCCATCAAGGCACTGAACCCGACGCTGGCCCTGCCTGACGCCGCGATTGCGCCGGTGCGCCGCGCTGATGGCTCAGGCACCACCTTCATATTCACCAACTACCTGAGCAAGGTGAACCCGGAGTGGAAAGCCAAGGTCGGCGAGGGTCCTGCGGTCGCGTGGCCAGTCGGTGCCGGCGGCAAGGGCAATGAAGGCGTGGCGGCATTCGTCGGTCGCCTGCCCAACTCGATTGGCTACGTCGAGTACTCCTACGTCAAGCAAAACAAGATGACTTTCGCCCAACTGCGCAACGCGGCCGGCACCTTTGTGTCGCCGGACGATTTGACCTTCAAGGCCGCGGCAGCCGGTGCCGACTGGAGCAAGAGTTTTTATCAAATCCTGACCGAGCAACCCGGCAAGGATGCGTGGCCGATTACGGGCGCAACCTTCATCCTGATGCACAAGGCGCAGGACAAACCTGCACAGGCGGCGGCGTCGCTCAAGTTCTTTGAATGGGCCTACAAAAACGGCGACAAAACCGCTGAAGAGCTTGACTATGTGCCGATGCCAGCCAACGTGAAAGCGGCCATCGAAAAGTCCTGGTCAGAGATCAAGGACGCTTCGGGCAAGACTATCGCGGTGAAGTGATTCGTCGCCATTTTCTTCCACGGCAAGCAAAAAAAGCGGGTTCCCCATGTCCTCTACACTTCCCGCTGGACCGGCGGCGCACGGTCGTCCCCACCCAGCGAGCTCAAGAGTCATGACCAACCCCCCGCCGGTGCAACCGATGCGTCGCAGTCCCCTGCCAGACCGGATTTTTGGCTGGACCGCCACCGGCGCAGCCTTGCTGACGCTGGGTCTGTTGCTGGGCATTCTGGTGTCGCTGTTGATCGGGGCCTGGCCGGCAATCAGCAAGTACGGCTTGGGTTTTTTGACCAGCAGTACCTGGGATCCGGTGCAAAACGAGTACGGCGGGCTGGTGATGATCTACGGCACGATCATGACCTCCTTGATCGCGCTGGTCATCGCGGTGCCGGTCAGTTTTGGCATCGCGCTGTTTTTAACCGAGCTGTCACCGGCCTGGCTCAAGCGGCCTCTCGGAACGGCCATTGAACTGCTCGCTGCCGTGCCGTCCATCGTGTATGGCATGTGGGGGCTGCTGGTGTTTGGCCCGATTCTGGCGACCTATGTTCAGCAGCCGCTGCAAAGCGTTTTTTCAGAGGTGCCATATTTAGGCGCGCTTTTTTCCGGGCCACCCGTGGGCATCGGTATTTTGTCGGCCGGCATTATTTTGGCGATCATGATCATTCCGTTTATCGCAGCAGTGATGCGCGACGTGTTTGACGTGACGCCGGTGCTGCTTAAAGAATCGGCCTACGCACTGGGCTCGACCACTTGGGAAGTCGTCTCGAAAGTGGTGTTGCCCTACACGCGGGCTGGCGTGGTCGGCGGCATCATGCTGGGGCTGGGGCGCGCGCTGGGCGAGACCATGGCCGTGACTTTCGTCATTGGCAACTTCAACCAGCTGGACTCGCTGAGCCTGTTTCAGGCTGCCAACAGCATCACGTCGGCACTGGCCAACGAGTTCCCCGAAGCGGGGGAGGGCTTGCACCAGGCTTCGCTGATCTACCTCGGACTGGTGCTGTTTTTCATCACTTTCGTCGTGCTGGCGCTGTCCAAACTGATGCTGGCGCGGCTGAGCCGCCATGAAGGGGTGAAGACATGAGCGTCATGTTGCCCGATGCACGGCTGGCCAAATTCCACCGGCGCAAGCGTGTCAACCAGGTGGCGCTGGTGCTTTCGCTGGCTGCCATGTCGTTCGGCCTGTTCTGGCTTTTCTGGATCCTGTGGGAAACGCTGCGCCTCGGCCTGGGCGGCATTTCGGTTGCCACGCTGACCATGATGACCCCAGCGCCCAATGAAGTAGGCGGCCTGGCCAACGCCATGTACGGCTCATTCCTGATGGTGCTGCTGGCCACCTGCGTCGGCACGCCGATTGGCATCATGGCAGGCATCTATCTGGCTGAGTACAACACCAAGGGATGGCTCGCGTCAGCAACGCGCTTCGTCAACGACATTCTTCTATCTGCGCCGTCCATCGTGATCGGTTTGTTCATTTATACGGTGGTGGTGTCGCGCTTCAAGTCGTATTCGGGCTGGGCTGGCGTGCTGGCACTGGCGCTAATCGTGATTCCGGTGGTGATTCGCACAACGGAGAACATGCTGCAACTGGTCCCGCCCGGCCTGCGCGAGGCCGCTTATGCGCTGGGTGCGCCAAAGTGGAAAGTGATCATTAGCATTACGCTGCGAGCGGCCCGGGCCGGCGTGGTGACCGGCATTTTGCTTGCCGTGGCGCGCATTGCCGGAGAGACGGCACCGCTGCTGTTTACCGCACTGAATAACCAGTTCTGGAATTCCAACATGAGCCAGCCGATGGCCAGCCTGCCTGTGACGATTTTCAAGTTTGCAATGAGCCCGTATGAAAACTGGCAGCAACTGGCCTGGGCCGGCGTGTTTTTAATCACGCTGACGGTTTTGGCGCTCAATATTCTGGCGCGTGTGCTCACGCGAAGTCGCCTCTAAACCCTCTTTTCGGTGCATTTGCAGTGCATTCGTAGTGCATTCGCAGTGCAGCGCAGCTTTTATCAAAATTCCATACCGCCATGAACGCAAGAAATACTTCAATCGACAAGCCGACAGAAACTTCAAAAATTTCTGTCAAGGACCTGAGCTTTTTTTACGGCAAGTTCCAGGCGTTGAAGGGAATCAACCTCGAAATTCCCGAGAACAAGGTGACGGCTTTCATCGGCCCGTCGGGCTGCGGAAAATCAACGCTGCTGCGGATTTTCAACCGCATGTACGAGCTCTATCCCGAGCAGCGTGCCGAAGGGGAAGTCATGTTCGACGGCGAGAACCTGCTCACGTCGAAAAAAGACGTGGCGTTGATTCGCTCCAAGGTCGGCATGGTCTTTCAAAAGCCCACGCCGTTCCCGATGTCGATTTACGACAATATTGCTTTCGGTGTGAAGCTGTTTGAAAGTCTGAACGCCAGCGACATGGACGAGCGGGTCGAGTGGGCGCTGCGCAAGGCGGCACTCTGGACCGAGGTCAAGGACAAGCTCAACCAGAACGGAGCCAGTCTGTCGGGCGGCCAGCAGCAGCGGCTGTGCATTGCGCGCGGCATCGCGATCAAGCCCGAAGTGTTGTTGCTCGACGAGCCGTGTTCGGCGCTGGACCCGATATCGACCGCGAAGATCGAGGAATTGATAGCAGAGTTGAAGGCCGACTACACCGTGGTCATCGTCACGCACAACATGCAGCAGGCGGCACGCTGTAGCGATTACACCGCCTATATGTACCTCGGTGATCTGGTTGAATTCGGGGCCACCAAAGAGCTGTTTTTTACGCCGAAACGCAAAGAGACCGAAGATTACATTACCGGCCGTTTTGGCTGACTCCAACGACACGAGGAAAAGCCATGCCCGACAAACATCTCTCAACCCAGTTCGACAGCGAGCTCAACGACGTTTCTTCGCGCGTCATGGAGCTTGGCGGCCTGGTTGAATCCCAGCTGCGCATGGCTATTTACGCGTTGTCGCAGTTCAGCGCTGAGAGCGCGATCCAGGTGATTCAGACCGAAGCCCGCGTCAACGCCATGGAAGTCGAGATTGACCGCGAGCTGTCGTCCATCATTGCGCGGCGCCAGCCGACGGCGCGAGATTTGCGCCTGCTGATTGCCATCTCCAAAACCACCGCGAACCTCGAGCGCGCTGGCGACGAGGCCGAAAAAATTGCCCGCATGGTGCGTTCCATCATCGACAGCGGCTCGGCGCGTTCACTGCCGTCGTCAGACTTGCGTGTTGCTGCCGAACTGGCATCGGGCCTGCTGCGCAAGGCGCTTGACGCGTTCGCCCGACTTGACACCACGGTGGCGATTGCAATTCTGAAAGAAGACGACCTGATCGATCAGGAATTTGATGGTTTCGTGCGCAAGCTCATCACCTACATGATGGAAGACCCGCGCACCATATCGGCCAGCCTTGATTTACTTTTCGTCGCCAAAGCCATTGAGCGCGTAGGCGATCACGCCAAAAACATTGCCGAATTCATCATCTACATCGTTAAAGGCACCGACATTCGGCATACCCCCCTGGAACAGATCGAATCTGCCATGAGGTGAGTTTGCGATGAAGCATTTGCCGCGTATTTTGGTTGTCGAAGACGAGCCGTCCATTGCGGAGTTGATCGCCGTGAATTTGAAGCACGGCGGCTTTGACGCGGTGGTCACGCATGACAGCGTCAGCGCCCAAGCGGCTCTCGACGCCGTGTTGCCCGACGCGATCCTGCTCGACTGGATGCTGCCAGGCCAGAGCGGTCTGGCACTGGCGCGCCACTGGCGCAAACAGGCACGTACCAGAGACACTCCGATCCTGATGCTGACGGCGCGCGGGGACGAGCCCGACAAGGTGGCCGGTCTCGATGCGGGTGCGGACGACTACATCACCAAACCCTTTTCAACTCAGGAGCTTCTGGCGCGGATTCGTGCTGTGCTGCGCCGTCGCTCGCCTGAATCGGTCAACGACAGCGTCTCGGTCGGCGCGTTGGTACTCGATGCCGGTACCCACCGCATCGCATTTGAAGACCAGCAACTGAAGCTCGGCCCGACTGAATTCAAGCTGCTTCACTATCTGATGAAACACGCCGAGCGCGTTCACAGCCGCAGCACGCTGCTCGACAAGGTGTGGGGCGACCATATTTTCATTGAGGAGCGCACGGTCGATGTGCATGTCAAGCGCCTGCGTGAAGCGCTAGGACGGGCTGGTGGCATGGTCGAAACCGTGCGCGGCACGGGCTACCGGCTCACCGCTGGAGCGGCAAGCAAACCCAGCGCTGCGGCACAATTCCGCGGATGATTAAACGCTGGATTTTCTTTACTGCCGCGATGCTGGTCGGAGCTGCTGCGGGCTGGTTTGCAGCGGGTTTTGAGGGGCTCACTGCGGGTCTGCTAATCGGGGCCATCGCCTGGATGGCCGCAGACAGCCTTCAACTGGCACTGTGGCTGAATTGGCTGCGTGCTGAGCAAATCAACGAAACCCGCAGCGTGATGGCTGGCAATGAGAGCGTGTTGCGTGGTGTCTGGCGCGACATCGCAGAGCGCACGCGTCGCCTGCTGAAACACCGTGACCGGCAGTACGGTGAGCTGCAATTGCGTCTGGAGGAATTCCTCGCGGCGATTCAGGCTTCACCCAGTGGCGTGGTGCTGCTCGATGCCGATGGCCGTATTGAATGGTCCAACCAGACGGCGACCGAGCACTTCGGTTTCGATGCGCAGCGCGACGTGATGCAGCACATCGCCAATCTGGTGCGCGACCCGGCCTTCAAGGCTTACCTCGCGTCGGCTGACTTCGAGGGCAGCGTGGTTATACCGGGGAGCTTCAACACCCCGTCGCACCCGGTGAAGCTTTCGGTGAATGTTCACGCTTATGGCAAGGGCAACAAGCTATTGCTCTCACGCGACATTACCTCTGTCGAGTTAGCCGAGGTCATGAGCCGGGACTTCGTAGCCAATGTGTCGCACGAGATCCGCACGCCGCTAACCGTGTTGGCGGGCTTCATCGAAACACTGCAAACTCTTCAACTGAGCGATGCCGAACGCGCTCGCTATCTGGGCCTGATGGCGCAGCAGTCGCTGCGCATGCAGACGCTGGTCCAAGATTTGCTGACGCTTTCACGGCTTGAAGGCAGCCCCTTCCCGGGCACTCATGAGTGGACCACTACCAACGCGCTTCTGGCGCAATGCGAGCAGGAGGCGCGCGCACTGTCGAAGCTGCTCACAGTGCGCGGCCAGCGCCTGCAGTTCGAGTCTGGCCCGGTCTGCGAGATCGCTGGCGTGCAGGCCGAGCTCTTCAGTGCGCTGTCCAATCTTGTCAGCAACGCCGTTCGCTACACCCCTGAAGCGGGCTCGGTGCAGGTGAGCTGGAAGCTGCTGGCCGACGGGCGCGGCGAGTTTCTGGTCAAAGACAGTGGCCCGGGTATTGCACCCGAGCACTTGCCGCGTTTGACCGAGCGGTTTTACCGGGTGGACCGCAGCCGCTCACGCGAGACCGGCGGCACTGGTCTCGGGCTGGCTATCGTCAAGCATGTGGCGCAACGCCACGGTGCCGAGTTGCTGATTCAAAGTCAGCAAGGCCAGGGCTCAACTTTTGGTTTGGTGTTCCCGGCGCTTCGGGTGCGTCCGCTGCGGGTCACTCAGGATCGTGCGACGACGGTCTAATCTGCCCAACGCAAGCCCTTCGTGCCTTCAAGGGCAGCAGCAAAAGCAGGCTTAGGTTAGCCCGACAGTCCGCAATACCTCACTTGCCTACTCAAGGTGCCGACATTGCGCGCGGTGATGCCTATTTTTGCGTTTTGGATGCGGGCGTATCGACCGTGACGCGGCGATAGACCAGCACGTTTTCATTTTTGTCGGTCGGCCGCATGACGGTAGCTTGCAGCGCCCAGTCAGGCAGGTTTACCCGGTCGCTCAGGGTGCCCTGAGCTTCAGAATCAACAACCAGAAAAGGGCAGCTAGCACGCGTTCCGGCCTGCTTCAAGAGCAGCCGACCGTGGTAGCGCAAGCCGGCTGCCTGGGCGCTGTCAATGCCGTAAATTTCAACGCAGGCGTTGCGGTCAACCAGTCGCGCGACCTGTCGCGAGATCGGCCCGTAACTGCGCGCATAGTCGAGCAATGGCAGCCACAGGGTCATCAGGAGCATCCAGCTCAAAGTGGCACCACCCGCCGGTAGCACCAGCGATTTCCAGATCGCCGCACGCTGCGCCCCTGCGCGCCATTTGACCAGCCAGGCCCAGGCCAGCGTCGCGCCAAGTGCCGCCAAAAACGCCAGCCATGAAAAACTGGCCTCAAAGCCCGGCGCCAGTCTGGCCACGTTGGCGGCAGGCTGGCGGGGAAAACCGGTTTGCATGGCAATCCAGATGACCCAGATGATGATGGCACTGCCCGTAAAAAACAGCAAGGTGAACCAGTCGATGAGTGACGCCACGCTGCGCCTCAAGGTCGGCAGCGCAAATGCGGCCAGTGCAGCCAGTGGCGGCAAGGCCAGTAGCAGGCTGCGGTCAGAAGCCGAGCGTGCCGTGATGGCAGCGGCCACCGCCACCAGTGCAAACCACAGCGGCAAGGCGACGTGCCGACTCGCAAGCTGGCGACGCCAGCGAAACAGCGTCCACAGCGCCAGCGGCCAGGCCGGCCAGGTAAACCAGACCAGCAGTCGGCCGAGTCGGGGCCATTGACTCTCACCAGCGAAAGCGGGAAGAACGAAGCGCCAGCGCCAGAGATCGAGCGCTGACGACAGCACGCAGACCAGGGCGGTGATGGCGGCGACAAGCAAAGTCCACCGCCAGCGTGGGGCCGCGTCTGCCGGTTCAAAAAACCGGCTTTCGCCACGGCCCCCGGGCCGCTGCAGCAGCTCCACCAGCACGCCGCCCGAGCCCAGCAATACAGCAAGCGTGGGGGCACCGCTCAACGCGAGACCGGTCAGGCCGATGAGCAGGGCAAACGCGGGGCCAGATAGCGCGCTGCCGCGCCGATACGCACTGGCAGACAGCGCATAAAAGCAAAGTGCGGTGAAGCCCAGTTGCGCCAGTGCGGGCGTCGTCTCGTGCGAGAGTTGCGCCAGACCCAGGCATGCGATCAACGCGAGAAGGCTGGCGTCTGCAATGGCCCGGGCGTAGTCCACGGGCTCGGCCTCGCCACCAAACGCAAAAGCCACCGGTTGCGCCTGCGGGCTGCGCGCCAGGTAATAGGTGGCATACCAGGTCGCCATCAGCGTGATGGCAAGCAGCAACACGAAGGGCAATCGGACGGCCAGGGCGGGGTCGAGCAAAGGCAGCGCATAGATGGCCGCAGCGCCGAGCCAGTAGGGGGCCAGTGCATCAAAGCTGGTGGCGACACCGAGCAACTGCGGCTGCAACCAGTTCGCGCCGGGGAAGGTCAGCTCCTGCATGATGCCGAAGGCTGTGATGTCTTCGTTCTTCCAGGGGCTGCGCCCGATGAAGCCTGGCAACACGTAGGCCGCACAAAAAAGCCATAGCGCCAGACGCGGCAGACGCCGCACGGCTGACTGCGCAATGATTGCGGGGGAGGGCTTGTTCAAGACAGCAAAATTATTGGAATGCGGCTGCGGGCGGGTACATCAACCGTTTGGAAAGTCGCAAGTGCCCGATTTTGGGCCAAAAAAAAAGCAGCCTGGGATCAGGCTGCCTTTGCGCACGCGGGTGGCTGGTTCAAGCGGCTGGAGTCGGCTGTGCAGCGGCGTCTTTGGCGGCAGTTTTGCCAAAACGATTGCGGAATTTCTCGACGCGGCCACCCATGTTGTCCACCGACTTTTGCGTGCCGGTATAAAACGGATGCGATTCGCTCGACGTGTCGAGTTTGTAGAGCGGCAACTCACGGCCGTCTTCCATCTTCGTCATTTCCTTGGTGTTCACGCATGAACGCGTGACGAACCTGAAGTTGTTGGACAAGTCCATAAAACAAACTTCGCGGTAATTGGGATGAATGCCGTCTTTCATGATCTTTCCTTATTCGTTTCGGCAGCCACCTAAACCACTTTTAGGCACTTTCCGTGAAGCCTCGCATTATAGCTCCCCCC
>JANOOO010000418.1:0-3489 GCA_031421375.1 Polaromonas sp. | reverse complement strand
TGCAGGCGAGTTGCAGGGCAACAAGGAACTCGCCAGCGCCGCCTTCAATGCCCGCGTGATCCCCAGCGTCGCCTACACCGACCCCGAAGTCGCCTGGGTCGGCCTGACCGAAGACCAGGCCAAAGCGCAAGGCATCAAGGTTAAAAAAGGCCTGTTCCCGTGGAACGCATCGGGCCGCGCCATCGCCAACGGCCGCGACGAGGGCGTTACCAAACTGCTGTTCGACGACTCGCCCGAAGCACATGGCCACGGCAAAATCCTGGGCGGCGGCATGGTCGGCACGCACGCCGGCGACATGATCGGCGAGGTTGCACTGGCCATCGAAATGGGTGCCGACGCGGTCGATATCGGAAAAACCATTCATCCGCATCCGACGCTGGGCGAGAGCATTGGCATGGCGGCGGAAGTGGCGCATGGCAGTTGCACGGATTTGCCGCCGGTGCGGCGCTAACGCACTTCCGGCACCGCTTCGGATTAGTAAAAAAAGCGTTTTAGCCAGAAAACCCAAGCGGGTAGGGCGTAAGACGCTATTGAAAGAGTAGCGACTGCAGCGCTTCCTTTGCCTTCAGCATTCAAGGCCGGACCGCCAGCGTCTCGACCGTAAACCCTTTTCTGCGAAAAGCCACACACAGCTCCAGCTCAATCGGCTCCTGGTGGGAGCTGCAGCGGCAGATCGGGCACGAACTCAAGTTAACCCTGCGTACTTTGAGTCATCTGCCCGCAATACTTTTGAATGTTTTCTGGCAAATGATCCGGGCACACGCCGCACAGCAGGTTACCCGGAACCGCAAAGTCGATGAACTTCGGGTAGGGCAAATTGAGGTTCGCCATGATGGTGCGAAATTGCTCAAGCGAGCGTTGCTGGCCCAGGCGCGGGTTGCGCTTGATCTCTTGATCAATTGAGGAAACCCGCCGGTCCTGGTAGTCGTGGCCGGGATAGACCAGCGTGTCGCCCGGCAGAGAGAACAGCTTGCCGGTGACGCTGGCATACAGCGCGTCGGCGTCGCCCTGCTGAAAGTCGGTGCGCCCGCAGCCTTCAATCAGCAGCGCGTCACCGCTGAAAAGTCGGCCGGCGTGCTCAAAGGCGAAGTGCCCTGCAGTGTGCCCCGGTGTGTGAATCGGTTGTAGCTTGATGCTGCCGACGGCAAACGGCACGCCGTCTTCAATGCCAACATCAGCACAGGGCAGGCGGTCGAATGCGGAGGCGGCAATTTTGCTGCCGACTTTTTTCTTCAACTCCAGAGCAGCCGTGATGTGATCGGCGTGAATGTGGGTGTCCAGGGTGTAGGCCAGCTTCAGGCCAAGGCGGCTGAGCTCTAGAAGGTCGCGCTCCTGGCTCACGATGACCGGGTCGATCAGCAACGCCTGGCCGGTTTCTTCGCAGCCAAGCAGGTAGGTGTAGGTGCTTGATAGCGGTTCGAAAAGCTGACGAAAAATCATGGTGCGGCTTCCTTTCATTGACTTTACGCAGCATCGCTGCGAACGCATCGATTAAATATACTACAAATAAATATAATATAATTTAGTCAAACATATTTGAGCCCTTCCATCGGAGCCCTTCCGTGATCGCAGCCAGACCCCCGTTGCTTGACATGCGCGCCATGCAAAGCGCCGCCCTGCAGGCCAGTGCCCTGTTGAAGGCGCTGGCCAACCCTGACCGTCTGCTGCTTCTGTGTCAACTGGCGCACGGCGATCATTGCGTCAGCGAGTTGGAGGGACTGCTGGGAATCGTGCAACCCACTTTGTCGCAGCAACTCGCCGTGCTGCGGCAAGAGGGCCTGGTGGCCACGCGGCGCGACGGCAAACAAATTTTTTACAGCATGGCGAGCCCGCAGGCGCTGGCGGTCATGCAGGTTCTTTATCAGCAGTTTTGTCAACCTTCCCACGGAGAGAAAAAATGATCGATTGGCCCCACTTCACGCCCTGGACCTCGCTGGCGGGCGGTGTCCTCATCGGCATTGCCGCTGCGCTGTTTTTATTGCTAAACGGTCGCATCGCCGGCATCAGCGGCATCCTCGGCGGCTTGCTGCGGCCAGCGGCAGGCGACATCGCCTGGCGCGTGGTCTTCATTTTGGGTCTGGTCGGCTCACCCCTGCTGTTCCAGATGTTTTCGCCGCTGCCTGCGGTGCAGATTGACGCCGATACCGCGACGTTGATCGTTGCCGGTCTGCTGGTCGGTGTGGGTACGCGCTATGGCTCGGGCTGCACCAGCGGGCATGGGGTCTGCGGGCTGTCGCGTTTGTCACCGCGCTCGCTGGTTGCCACAGGGGCTTTCATGGCCGCAGGGTTCGTCACGGTGTTCGTTGTTCGTCACTTACTCGTTTGAGAAGTTTTTTTATGCAATTGATTGCTGCACTTGTCGCCGGCCTTGTTTTTGGCCTCGGCCTGATTCTTTCTGGCATGACCGACCCGTCCAAGGTCATCGGTTTTCTTGATTTGGCCGGAGCCTGGAACCCGTCGCTGGCATTCGTCATGGGCGGTGCCGTGCTGGTCGGGCTGGTCGCGTTTCGCATGGCTCGCACCCGCTCCAAAACCATTCTGGGCGGCCCACTGCGCCTGCCTGAAGCCACCCACATTGACCGACGCCTGCTCCTCGGCGGCCTGGCTTTTGGCGTCGGTTGGGGTCTGGCCGGGTTTTGCCCCGGGCCAGCGTTGGCGTCGGTCGCCACCGGCGGCAGCAAGGCGTTGATATTCACGGCGGCCATGGTTGCGGGCATGGCGATTTTCGAGGTGCTGGATCGCCTGTCGTCCCGCCGCGCTGTCGAAAAAGCCGCGTAGCAAAGCGCTTTGTGGCGCTTCGCGTGCAGTCTCTTCGTCGCCCATGCTGACCATCGCCGGTCTCGGCCTGATCGTTGGCATCGTGCTTGCGCTGACGGGGGCGGGCGGCGGAATACTGGCGGTCCCGTTGCTTATATTCGGCGTGGGCCTGGGTGTCGTGCAGGCGGCACCGATCGGGCTGCTCGCCGTCGGCATGGCCGCTGCTTTGGGTGCGGGCCTGGGCTTGAAGGCTGGCACGGTTCGCTACAAGGCGGCGCTGCTGATGGCTGCTGTGGGCATACTATTTTCCCCGTTGGGGCTGTGGCTGGCCAGCCGCATGGACAACCGCTGGCTGAGTCTTCTTTTTGCTCTGGTTTTATTGTGGGTGGCGTATCAAAGCTTTCGGCAACCCCAGGGGCGAAGCGCGGTCCGTGCGCCAGGCGGGACGGGAGCTTCACCCTTGCCTTGCGTGCGCGACGCCGCAACTGGCCGCTTTATCTGGACGAAGCCCTGTGCTGTCGCGCTGGGGTTGTCGGGCACTGTGGCTGGCTTTTTATCGGGCCTGCTGGGCGTGGGCGGCGGCTTTGTACTGGTGCCGACCTTGCAACGCTTCACCGACCTGGCGATGCAATCGGTCGTCGCGACCTCGCTCGCAGTCATCGCGCTGGTCTCCGTCAGTGGCGTGATCTCCAGTGCCGTGGCCGGCCATCTCAATTGGGCTATCGCAATGCC
>JANOOO010000417.1:0-3098 GCA_031421375.1 Polaromonas sp. | reverse complement strand
ACGCCTTTGACTTCGCCGTTGATGTCGTGTGTCAGGTAGAGCGAAGCGAGTTTCGGAATCGCAATTTCGTATTTGTTCGAGCGCGTCGCCTCATCGGGAATCGCAAACAGTATTGCCGGTGCGCCCTTTTGCGTCTCCCAGATGCCTTCCATCGCAGCCACCTTGGCGGGCTGGTGCTCCAGCGTGTTCAGCCCGTGCAAATCACCGGCGATGATTTGCAGCGGAATCAGCACGGCCGCCAGATAGACGCCGGTCCTCAAGCCGACCCGCACGTCGGCACCCCGGTCACCCCGCAGCCAGCGATAGCTCGACACGCCAGCCACCAAAAACGCCACCGTCAGGCCCGAGGCCAGCATCATGTGCGTGAAACGGTAGGGGAAAGACGGGTTGAAGATCACCTCCAGCCAGCTCGTGACATGCGCCTGGCCGTCGATCATCTCGAAGCCGGTCGGCGTGTGCATCCAGGAGTTGAGCGCCAGAATCCAGAACGCCGACATGCTGGTGCCGAACGCGACCAGAAAGGTAGCCAGTGTGTGTACGCCTTCACTGACTCGCTCGCGCCCGAACAGCATGATGCCGAGCATGGTCGCCTCCAGAAAAAACGCAGTCAGCACCTCGTAGGCCAGCAAGGGCCCGGCGACGTTGCCGACTTTCTCCATGAAGCCGGGCCAGTTGGTGCCGAACTGAAAACTCATGGTGATGCCGCTGACCACGCCCAGCGCAAACGTCAGCGCAAAAATCTTGACCCAGAACTGGTAGGCGTCCATCCAGTGTTCGCTGCGCGTTTTGACGTAGCGCAGCTTGAAAAACAGCAGCACCCAGCCGAGCGAGATGCTGATCGTCGGGAACAGGATGTGAAAGGTCATGTTGGCGGCGAACTGGATTCGCGCCAGCAAAATGGGGTCGAGACTGTCCAAAATCAGCTCCTTGTCGTGTCCGGGTCAAGCGGAGAATGCCGCGCCGTTTCGCGTCTGCCGGAAGTAGTGTCGGCCAGCCCGGCGGCAGGCTGGGGCTGCGGCGTCCAAGCCCCGCTTCAAGGTATTGATAAAGCGGACTGAGCGCCAGCCCCTGCAGTTGCCGCAGTTGCCGCAGTTGCCGCAGGCTGGACGGTCGGCCGTTTTTTACCGGCGGGCAGCGCCACTAGCCGCAGCGGCGTCGCTGCCGGCACCAGCAGCAAAACATTCTTCACGCCGAACTCCAGCAGACCGAGCGCCTCGGCGGCGGCGCGGCTCAGGTCGATCACCCGCCCGCGCGTAAACGGCCCCCGGTCATTGACGCGCACCTCAACTTCCCTGCCAGTGACCAGACTGCGCACGCGCACCACGGTGCCGAAGGGCAGCGTCTTGTGCGCGGCGGTCAGGCTGTGCATGTCGAAGCGCTCGCCATTGGCGGTGCGCCGGCCGTGAAAGCCGGGGCCGTACCAGGAGGCGATGCCGCGCTCGAATTCGCGGCTCGGTTCGTCGGGGGCAACGGCAGCCGCAGGTTCACCGTCAACCAATGGCGCGCCAGAATGGGCTGAGGGCTCAACTGCAGGCTCAGCAGCGGTCCGGCGCGAAGGCCGGGCATCGCGCGACTGGTCAGGCAGCCCGCCAGCCTGCCTGGACCTGGCGGCAGCCGGATCGGACGACGGAGCCGTGGCGCAAGCCCCCAGCAACAGCGTGCTGGCAAGCAAGGCGGCCAGCAGGGTGCGGTGGGGCTGGGATGCGTTCATCGCCGCATCATGCCTGACGGCCGCCCAGCCGCGCAATGATCTCGCCCGTCGCGCCCGCCTGGTTCATGGTGTAGAAATGAATGCCCGGCACGCCGGCCGTTTGCAGCTGGTCGCAGAGGTCGGTGACGACATCGAGACCGAAACTTTTAATGGAAGCCGTGTCGTCGCCAAAGCCCTGCAGCCGCAGGCGAATCCAGCGCGGGATTTCAGCGCCGCAGGCATCTGAAAAACGCATCAACTGCGTCGAGCTGGTAATCGGCATGATGCCTGGCACCACCGGCACTCGGGCACCGGCCGCGTGCGCGTCATCGACGAAGCGAAAGTAGGCGTCGGTGTTGAAGAAATATTGCGTGATGGCTGAATCGGCCCCGGCTTTGACCTTGGTCACAAAGGCTTTGACATCGGCTTCAGCCGACTTCGCCTGCGGATGCACTTCAGGATAAGCGGCCACTTCGATGTGAAACGCGTCGCCGGTTTCAAGACGGATGAAAGCCACCAGATCGCTCGCAAACTGAAATTCGCCGCCTGCACCATAGCCGCTGGGCAGGTCGCCGCGCAGCGCAACCAGGCGCTTCACGCCCATCGCGCGCAGGGTGCTCAGTTGTTCGCGCACCGTGGCTTTGGTTGCGCCGACGCAGGAAAAGTGTGACGCGCCGTGTTGACCTTCTTCAAGAATTTCCTGGACGGTGGCAAAGGTGCCGGCCTGGGTTGAGCCGCCCGCGCCGAAGGTGACTGAGCAGAACTCGGGCGCATGGGCGTACAGCGCCTGTCGCGTGACGCGCAACTTTTCAGCGCCCTCGGGCGTCTTGGGTGGGAAAAATTCAAAACTGACAGGAACCTTCATCGCGTGCCTCCGTAACTTCGCTAACTTCGTTGTAGTGGCTTCAAGAATCGCGGCTTGAATGCGGCTTGATTGCTGCTCAATGGCCGCTTGATTGCCAGATGATTTTTCTTGTTGCCCGCGCCATCAGGTCGCGTCGGGCTTGGTTCGCCGTTTGCCCCGGCCCGGACCATGCTGGCCGGCATGCGCTTCTTCCGAATCTTCATGCGCGGCATGCAGGGCGCGCAGCTCGCTGCGCGGCGTGCGTTTGGGCAGATTGCGCGCAGGCGCTGCCGCCAGCGGCTGGTCTTCGCCCATCACGTTGTAGCCTTTTCTGGCGTGGATGAAAAACTCGCGGTTGCCGTCGCCGCCTTCAATCGGCGATTCAAGCCAGGCCAGCACGTCCAGACCCAGCGCTGCGCAACTGTCGCGCAGACGCCTTTCAACAAACGCAAACAGTGCCGGCTCACGCACAATGCCGCCCTTGCCGATTTGCCCCGGCTGCAACTCAAACTGCGGTTTGACCAGCATCAGCAAATCGCCACCCGGCTTCAGCAGCCGCACCAC
>JANOOO010000416.1:0-2279 GCA_031421375.1 Polaromonas sp. | reverse complement strand
CCCCCTCGGGGGGCAGGGAGTTACGCGAAGCGAACGACCGTGGGGGCCATATCCCGGCGGCCCCCTCGTGGGGCAGGGAGCTACACGCAGTGAGCGGCCGTGGGGGCTTTTCATTCCAGCAAGGGCCGCGGGACTGGCTTTGCCAGACCGCAGGCGCAGCGGCCCCCTCGGGGGGCAGGGAGTTACGCGAAGCGAACGACCGTGGGGGCCATATCCCGGCGGCCCCCTCGGGGGGCAGGGAGCTACACGCAGTGAGCGACCGTGGGGGCCCTATTTCTTTATTGCCAGCTACCAAGATCCGCATTTTTGCCTTCCCCGCCGCTTTGCCCGTCAGCACCCAGCGACATCACATCGACTTCGCCTTTGATACCCGGGCTCAGGTACTGGTATGGGTGGCCCCAGGGGTCGTTCGGCAGTTTGTCGAGGTAGGGCTTCCAGTTCGCCGGAATCGTGCCACTCGTCGGCTTGGCAATCAGCGCCTGCAGGCCCTGTTCAGCACTCGGCATGCGCTGGTTGTCAAGCTTGTAGAGCCGCAGTGCCTGCATCAGGTTGTTCACGTCGGTGCGCGCGGCCATCACGCGGGCGTCGTCGGCGCGGTCGAGCACGTTGGGCACGATCAGCGCGGCGAGCACGCCAATGATGACCAGAACCACCATCAATTCGATCAAGGTAAAGCCGGCCTGAAGGCTGCGGCGTGCGAAGAATTTAAGCTGTTTCATGTCTGCAAAAGCACCTCAAAGTGGCTCGGTCTGTGGCTCCGTCGGCTTGAAGCCTTGCATCATAATCTTCGCATGGCAACCCTTTCAGGACACAGATTTACCCGCTCCGGCCTGACGATTCTGGTCTGGGCGCTGGCGGCCGCGAGCTGCGTTTATTGGGGTTTGAAGATCAGCTCGGGCTCCGGCACGCCGAGCGCGGTTCCGGTGGCTGCCGCAGCACCGCCGGGCACTGATCCCTTGGTCGTTTCGCGTTTGCTCGGTGCCGTTGAGCAAGGGCCGCAGGCGCAGCCCGCTGTGGCCAGCCGCTTCAGCCTGGTCGGTGTGCTGGGCGGCACGCCCGGTGGTGGTGCGGCCTTGATTGCCATCGACGGCAAACCAGCGCAGCCGTTTCGGGTCGGCAGCCAGATCGAAGAGGGCCTGGTTCTGAAGTCGGCCTCAAGCCGCCAGGCCACGCTGGCTGCCACGCCAGGCGGGCCGGTCACGATGACGCTGACGATGCCCGCGCTGAAAGACTGATTTCAGTCAGGGGCCGTCCGCCTTACTTTGCCCGAAGAGTTGCAGCAGCCCGGTCGCCAGCGCCGTACCGCAGACGATCACCAACGCGCAGCCGATCATCCACGGCGTCACGCTCTCGCCAAGCAGCAGCACGCCGTAGAGCACCGCGAACACCGGAACCAAAAACGTCACCGCCAGCGTGCGCGGCGGGCCGGCCTTGGCGATCAGCCTGAAATACAGCACATAGGCGACGCCGGTACACAGCACGCCAACCGCCAGCAGCGCCAGCCAGGCTGTCGCGCCGGGCATTGTGGCGGGCCACAGCCATGCTGCGGGCACAGCCAGGCCCAGCATTGCGCCGAGCTGACTGCCGGTGGCGGTGACGATTGGCGGAACTCCCGCCAGGTAGCGCGTCGTGTAGCTCGCAGATATTGCATAGCAGATGCAGGCCAGCAGACAGGCAAGCACGGCCCAGCCCGGCGCGACGTTTGAGGAGCCGGTCTTGAAAGTCGCACTGTCCCAGGCCAGCATGGCGACCCCGATGAAGCCAATCACGAGGCCGGCCAGGCGCAGGCTGCCAGGCCGGTCTTTGAGCCACAGCCAGGCGATGAGCGCGCCGAACATCGGTGTGGTTGCATTGAGGATGGACGACAGCCCGGTTGTGATCGACAGCAGCGCAAACGAAAAGCAGACAAATGGAATCGCTGAGTTCAGCAGGCCGATAAAAAAAGTGCGTCGCCAGTAGGTACGCAGCGTCAGCAGATGGCCACGTAGCCAGACGATGGGCAGCAAGAACAGCGCCGCAACAGTGACGCGCACCGCAGCTGTCGCCACCGGGCCAAACTCCACTGCGCCAATGCGCATGAACAAAAACGACGAGCCCCAGATGGCGGCGAGCAGCACAAATTCGGCGACCCATTTATTGCGGCCAGTGGCATGCCCGACCGCAGCGGCGTTGGCCGCACCCATTGCAGAATTCAAAGCAAAACCTTTCGCTGTTCTCGCTCAAGCTGGAGCAACGCAGTTTTGCGTGCCAGGCCACCGGCGTAGCCGGTCAGCGCACCG
>JANOOO010000415.1:0-4626 GCA_031421375.1 Polaromonas sp. | reverse complement strand
ACCGGACACTTTGCGGCGGTCCAAGTTTGGGCAATAAATTCGAGCCCAAACTCGGCCCACCGCAAAGTGCCGGTTAGCTCAAACGTTAGGCGTCAGAATCCACCCACCTTCACCATGTTCACACTGCTCGATGCGATTCCCTGGATCGCAATCTTGGTGTCGCTGCTTGCTGCGATCTATGCACGCGATGCGGCCAGAGAAGCAAAGCGCGCGAACCGCCTTGCGCTTCAGTCCAGAAAGGAACAGATTTTCAGAGACATGATGGAATTTCAGGATATATTCAGAGGAATGGCGAATTATCCACTAGCCCATCAGATTGATGCATTTCGCAGACAAATTGAAACTCCTAGTCGACTGTAATCGTTTAGTCCCCCACCTATCGCAACAGCATCCGGTCGGTATTCATGGCTAGCAAGGTGGTTGGAATCGGGGGGAGTTTTGGTGCCGGCAGGCCCATGCGGGCGGCGTGGATGGCGCGGGCGAGCAATGCGGTGGCGCTGGCGCTGCGTAGGCGGCAGGTGTCGATGATGCTGGCCAGCAGGGCCACGCTGTGCGAGCCCACGGGCGAGCGCGTGCCGTAGCTGATGCGTCGGGCGATGACGTAGTGCCTGAGTTGACGCTCGGCGGCATTGTTGGTCAGCGGCAGAGTGGGATCGTCCAGGGGACGCATGATCACGTCCCAGTCATTGAGGAATTCGCGCGCGATCTCGCGCAAGGCCTTGTGCGATGCGTGGCGATGTTGTTCGCAGAGCTGGCGCAGCCGCGCCAGCGATTGGGCATGGGTTGCGGATGGCAGCGTTGATGATGAGCCCGCTCCCAAGGGCGGGGGCTGGGCCAGGCGGGCGCGGGCCTCGAAGACGGCGGCGATGAGTTGCGCGAACAGCTCGCCCATCTGGGCGCCGTGGTGCGCGGCGAGGCGGTCGGTGGACTCGGCCACGCCGCGTAGCTTGCGCGAGAGGTGAGCCCAGCATCGCAGCCGCAGCGTCCGGGCCCGGTAGGCGAGGTAGCCGTCGGTCATGAGGGTGCCGGCAAAGGCGGTGCTCAAGGCGTTGTCGAACATCTCTTTGGCGCGCGAGCCGATGACGTAGAGCACGCAGTGCGAGCTGCACAGCACCCACAGCCACAGCGCCTGGCCGGCCTCGGTCCAGGAGGTCTCGTCGGCATGCACGAGCACGGCTTGCTCGAGTTGCTGAGCGAGTTGGTCCTCCAGTGGCGCTACGCTGCGCGCGGTCTGGTGCACGGTCTGATCGATCAGCGCGGGCGATAGCTGCAGACCAAACAGCTCGAGCATCAGCTCGCTGACCTTGCGCCGCGGCAAGCGCATGCGCATGCACAGGTACACCACGGTGGCGGCCAGGCGCGGGCCGAGCAAGCGCTGCTGGCTCATAGTCACCCCGGGCCAGAGCAAATCCTCGTCGGCGCGAGCGGCTTGCGCCCGGGTCATGTGGCCGCAGGCGCAGCGCTGCTGCATCAACAGGTGGCGGGTGACTTCGATGCGTGCGCCCAATACGACCGGGGCGGCCGGGGCGGCCGGGCTGGCCGGGCTGGTCAGATCAGAGGGGCTCAACGCCACCAGCTCCAGCGTGTCCCAGCCGGTCCAGGCTTGCTGCGGGGCGTCGCTGGGCAAGGCAGCCAAGCAGGCTGCACAGTGCAATGCGCGATGCTGCTGGGTGCCGGTGGGGCTGAGTTTTTGCTGTCGCCCAAAGCCGGGTGCGCCCACGCGTCGGCCAGGGCGCGCGGGCAGCTTGGCCGGCGTGTGGCCCTGCTGCGCGTGCAAGGGAGCGGCGCCCACGCACTGGGCATCGCCCGGCGGCCCGCCGTGGGCGGCTGCACCGGGCTGTGTCTGGCCAGCCGATGGCTCTGTGTCGGGGTGCTCACAGGAGCGTGGTGCAGCGCTCGGCGGCCGGTCTTGGCGCTGGCCTTCATCCACCGCACTGGGCTGCTCGTGGCTGGGCTGCTCGTGGTCGAGTTCGGCCTCGAGCGCCCCGTCGCCCACGGTGGCGCCCCCGCGTTGCCACGGCGCCATGCTGCCCGAGGGACGCGAACTGTTGGCGGGCGTCTGATTCAACCGGTCCCGGGCCAGCCGCAGATCATCCAGCGCTCGCGCCAACAGCGCGCGCACCGTCCCATCGGACTGGTGCTGCTGCCATGCCGGGTCCATCTGCCTCAGATCGTGATCGCTCAGGTTGGGCATGTGGGGCCGGGGGTACGAGCGCGCTCAGCCGGCCCAGGCTTGGTGATGCGTTGACTGCGCTTCATGCTGCGAGCTGCGCCAATCGCTGGCGAAAGTCCTTGACCAGCGGGTAACCCAGCACTTGCTTGATCGAGCGGTTGGCCTGGTGGGTCGGTGCGTCCTTGCCGCGCCCCGTGGTCTGACCCATCACAGTCCAGTTGGCGGCCCGGTAGCAGGTACCGCGAAAGCGCTGCGGGTCGATGAAGGTCTCGACAAAGTAGATCGGGTGCGCGTAGATGCGCTGCCAATCAACTGAGAGCATTCGAGCCATACGCCCCAGGATGTGCGAGGCCAGATGCGGCACCGTCACCCACGGCAGGATCAAGAATCTCGTGTTGTAGGCCAGCAGCCTGATGTTGGCCAGCCGCGCCTGCTTGTCCCAGCCGATGAAGCGGTCGCGGCTGCCCAGATGACGCGGCGCCGAGGACCACGCCACGCACGCCACCGGCCGACCCTGGGCATAGATCAGGTACTTCAGATGTTCACCCACCGGCTGCGAGTAGCCCAGGTAGTGGTGGTGCGCCAGCAGGCTGTTGAACAAGGCCTCCTCGGGCGTGCGCCGTACTTGGCACACCTCCAGCGGCCCGAGATCGGGCAAGGTCGCTAGCAGCGGCGCCTCGTCCACGCTCACAAGCAATGGTCGGCGGCGCTTGCCAAGCTCGCACGGTATTGGGCGCGCGGGGGGCAATTCGATCAGGCCCTGGCGATGCAGCATCAGCATCATCCCCCGACACACCATGTCGCGCAGCGCGCCGTTGGCCTGTACCCAGTTCCAGGCCTCGCACAGCTTCTTGGACAGAGCCCATCGGCTCGAGCCGGGATGATCGGCAATGAGCTTGCGAATGAAGACGAGGTCGTCCTCGGTTATCGAACGGTGACGGTAGCTCAACGGGCTCTGCATGCGCCGCAGAGTAGTCGAGCCGGCGAAAGAACGCAAGCGGGAAGACACCCACTTCCGCGTCGTCACCCATCCCTCGACAGCAACCGCCGCACAATCTCTGCAGCCTCGCTGCTGCCACAGCCCGATAGAAGTTAGCTCCGCGGAGTGGAGGGGTCTAAACGATTACGCCCAGTCAGCTCGTTCCAGCACATAGCGCGCCGGCATGGCATTCTTAGCAGTGAAGTTGACGAAGTTAATAGGACGGTCGCCGCGATCGGCCGTGGCAAGCGACTTCTCATATAGTGCCTTGGCCTTGATATCCTGCGCAAGCTGCAGGTGGGCATACACTGAGAAATCTGCCGCATGGTAATAGTCGGGCTGAATCTCAATTGCCGAGGCGTTCGAGGCGATCGATTCCTCCCACAGCCCGACCATTGAGTGAATGTGCGACGGCATGTGGCGAGCGTGCGGCACCGCCGGCGCGATGCTCGCATATCGTCGGGCCGCGGGAATTCCCTTTTCCGCGATCGGTGGAAAGTCGTAGGCATGGATAGTGAAATGCGTCACGCCGGGATGCTGCGGATTCAAGTCGTACAGCTTCTCCAAAATTGCCGCCGACTTAAGTTGGTCGGCATATGTCTTATCCGAGTGGGACGCCGCTGCCTGCAAGGTAAGCGCATAGAAGACCTGCGCTTCAAAGTCTTCGGGATAGCGTTGCGTTAGCCGCTCCATCGCGGCCTTGTAGGCAGCGAGCCGCGTAGTGAGCGAAACCTTATCGTGGTCGCGATAGTACGTGCTTAACGCCGCAATCCAGTCGCGCTCACGCTCGGTCTTGGCTCCTATCACGCGAGCCTTTTCGAGTTCCGCCCAGGCAGCGTTCGCGTTGTCGCGGGTGGGCGGACCTACAAGCGTATTGCCGAGGATGTCTATTGCCACACCCCAATGGGCCATTGCACAACTGGGGTCCTGGCGCAGAACTCCTTCGAATGTCCGCCGCGCGACGGTGAACCAATATGAGTGGATCATCGCGACGCCGCGTTCAAACTCGGCCTGAACCTTCGGATCGCAGGAGGTGGGGAAGCTCAACTTCCCGAGTTTTTCATCCTGCTGGCCGAAGGCATTGCTGCAAAGGGCTGAGGTCAATAGACCTGCAATCAAACTCAAACGCCGTTGTTTCACGTTTTCCTCCCAATGGTTAAGGTATGGATTCAGAAACACGCTAACGGCTCTTTATCCCAGAGCGCAGATAAAGTCAAACGAAAACCACTTTCGCGTAAAGCTAGGTCTTGACACCACTCGCTTGAGCCGTGGCTCTGCGGGTGCCCGATGGCATCCGGGTTCCTGATTAGAAACGAAGCTCAGCCAATGACCGTGACGGTCACGAAAGCGGCCGCGGCGCCAAGCGTTTCGTGCGTTTGAGGTGCGATTTGAAGGCAAACCAGCGGGCGACGGGGCGAAATTCAAGGCTTTCCGGGGCTGCGGCATCGCAGGCTGAGCTTCGTTTCTAATCAGG
>JANOOO010000414.1:0-1621 GCA_031421375.1 Polaromonas sp. | reverse complement strand
AAGCCATGCGGGTGCTCGTAGCCCGCCTGGCTGATCGTGCCGGCCAGCGTGACCGGCTTGGTGGTCTCGTAACCGCTCCAGCCGTGGTGCGCCAGCGCCAGCGCTGGCAGGCCGATGGCCGCCAGCGCGAGCCAGCGGCCGGTTCGATGGGATGCAGGTCTCATGGCGATCTCCTTGACACGCGAATGCTGCGCCGGGGATGGCGCGCCGACGCTGCCGCATTATTCTGCCGGCAAGCACTGACGTGCGCCGCGACCCCCTTACTGCGCACCGTCGATCGATCGGCCGCACCGCCCCGATGGCCAGGCAGCGCGCTGCAAACGCCAACACCCGGGGTTTCGCCATCTCGCGCCTGCTGCGTGCGCCCTCATGCACTCTCTGCCTCGACAAGCATGTGAGCACGGGCTTACAAAGCAAGCTATATCTAGTCGGACACCTCTAGAATGCTGCATCGCAGCAAAAAAGCCTTGCAATCGCCGATCAGGCAGCTAATATTCAGCCATGTTGCAGCGCAGCAAACTGCACAAAGTACTCGGAACTCATTTCAACCCACTGGAGCACACCATGATCAACACCGACCAATTCGTCGCCACCAACAAGGCCAACTTCGACACCCTGATGGGTCTCACCGCCAAGGCCTTCGACGGCGTTGAGCAACTCACCGCGCTGAACCTGCAGGTCGTCAAGGCCAGCCTGGACGAAGCCGCCGAAGCCGGCCGCGCCGTGCTGAGCGCCAAGGACCCGCAAGCCCTGTTGGCCCTGCAAGCCGCGCTGCTGCAGCCCAATACCGAGAAGGCCACCGCCTACGGCAAGCAGGTGTCGGCCATCGCCGCCGCGGTCAAGGCCGATGTCGAGAAGGTTGCCGCCAAGCAAGCCGCCGCCGCACAGGGCGCGTTCGCCGCTTTGGTCGAATCTGCCGGCAAGAACGCGCCGGCCGGTTCGGAGCAGGGCGTCGAGATGTTCAAGCAGGCCATGGCCACCGCGACCAACGCGTTGGACAGCATGCAGAAGGCCGGCCGCCAGGTTGCCGAGACCGCCGAAGCCAACTACGCCGCTGTTGCCAGCACCGTGGCCAAGACCACGAAGGGCAAGCGCGGCTGAGCTCAGCGAACGTGAACCGCGCGATGCCCCGGCATTGCGCCCGCCCCGCCCCGATCGGCAATGGCCGAAGCGGCGGGGCATTGTTTTTGCGTGGCCCGAATCTCACCTGAACGGCCACGCCCAAGGCATCACCCCATGTTCAAGCGACCCTCGTATTGGCCCGCTCGCCGCCGCCTGTTCCGCGACAAAGGTTCGCGCAGCATGACCGCGACCCTGCTGGTGCTGATCCTGTCCGTCGCCGCTGCCGCGCTGCTGGTCAGCGTCCTGCGCCACGCGGCGGGCTAGAACTGACGGCCCCAAGCTCGCGTTGCTCGCGTCCCCCGAGGGGAGTTCAGGCCGCTTGGGAGCGGCCCGGCGCTGGCCTGAGGCCGGGTTCAATGGCGGCCGCCAGACCGGCGACGCCTATTTGTAAAAGCAGCGCCCGCACACGCTCTGATAGCGCACGCTGCCGCCGATCTCGATCTGGTCGCCTTCGCGCACCCGGCCTCCGTCGGCGTTGACGCGGATGTTCATGGTCGCT
>JANOOO010000413.1:0-3760 GCA_031421375.1 Polaromonas sp. | reverse complement strand
CGCTGGCGCGACCAGCGCCCAGTTTGCCGTGAGCACCTTGCCGGTCAGCACCGACACCGTGGTCACGCTGTCGGCGACGCTGGGCGGCATTGGCAATGTTACGGTCTCGAAGACGGCCACGCTCTCACTCACGCCTTCGGTCGCACCAGCACCAGGCGCGCTGGCAGCGCCCAGCTTGCTAAGCCCTGCCAACGACGCACGTTTTCCGGTCGGCCAGGCTGTCAATTTTGACTGGAGCGATGTGACTGGCGCGGCGTCCTACATCATTCAAATTGACGACACCGACACCTTTGGAGCTCCGCTCATGCTTAACCAGAGCGTAGCTGCCTCTCAGTACGTCGCCAGCGCAATCCCGGCCAGTCGCCCGTTCTGGCGCGTGCGCGCCGTGGATGCCGCAGGGAACCTCGGCGCATGGTCCGCCGTTCGCAAGCTTCGCGTGGAGTGACGAGAAGCGTCAGAACTGGTCAGCGCTGGCCTGCAGCGATCAGTTCCTGCCCACCCCACCCAGGACCGACAGCGTGGGGCCCAGCGCCCAAGCCGGGGCAAGCCGGGGCAAGCCGCTTAAGCCTGCACGCCTGCCGTCATATAATGTTGGGCTTCACTCGCAACATCCGCAGACTCCTCCCCGGATCAAAGGAATTTATATATGGCTACAGCCAAACCCAAGAAAAAGAACCCGCGCCTCGCGTCGGGCCGCAAACGCGTTCGCCAGGACGTGAAACTCAACGCCGCCAACACCTCACTTCGCTCGAAGTACCGTACTGCGGTGAAGAACGTCGAAAAAGCCTGCGCCGCTGGCGACAAAGACAAGGCCAAAGACCTGTTCGCCAAAGCGCAAAGCATTGTTGACAGCGTTGCCGACAAGGGTATTTTTCACAAGAACAAGGCCGCACGCGACAAGAGCCGCCTGTCGGTTCGCGTGAAAGCCCTCGCCCTGACCCCAGCCGCACCAGCGGCCGCCTGATCGAATCAGGCTAACCGCCCGGATATCCTGAGATTTTGCGGGACAGACCGCAGCGACGCAGTCGCAAGCTCTGTCCCCAGCTGATCAAGAATCTGCCGTTTTGCAGGGTGCGCTGCAAGTGAAGCAAAAAGCCGTCAATAGACGGCTTTTTTTGTTTGGCTTCGCCAAACAATCTGCGCGATGCGCAGCTTCACTTGCACCCGAATGAATTGGGGAAAGACCGACGAACGCGCGAAGCGCCTCGTCGCTCTGTCCCCAACTGATCAACTCCCCGACCCCGACACCAGACAAGCCTCCCCCACCTGCAAGTCATTGTCCCGCGCAAACCCCATCACAAAATCCCAGGCCATTGGCTCGGCCTCGCGCAGCGCTGCATTAACGACCACGCACTTCACGCCGCCGACCACTGTCGGGACGCACCAGGGCGAATAGGTCAAGTGGCTGCCAGGGTGAGGGCCACCCGGACGGAAGGGGCTCATCACGCCACAAAGACGGTCGGCCCAATCGCTGGGGCGAAAAGTCTTGCCGCCTTGCGTGACGCCTTGAATGAAAACTTCTTGAACTGAGATGGAAACCATCGGCGAGAACGCTGAATAGACCGAAAAACGCTGCGAAGCATGGCACCAAACACCGATGCTGCACCGCACAAGAATTTTATCTTATATAAGACATAAGACATGATTGACGTGCCCTGAACCCGTCTGCGCAGATAGCGTGCAACACCGCACTAGGTGATGCCATCTGGCCGACAGGCTGCCCCATCTGCTCAATCCGAAGCATCACAGCCATGCCATATCGTCACCAACGCCTTCAAACTCCAAGCCTAAAATTGCATCGCCGCCCCGCTTAACCGGGGCGATTTCTTTTTACACGCTGGAGCCCCCATGAACGCTGCCCTGCCCCACCCCATCGAAGCGGCCTCGCCGCATGTCATGAACACCTACGGTCGGCTGCCGATTGCCCTGTCGCATGGTCAAGGCTGCCGCGTCTGGGATGTCAATGGCAATTGCTACCTCGACGCGCTCGGCGGCATCGCGGTCAACACACTCGGCCACAACCATCCACGTCTGGTGCCGGCGCTGCAAGATCAAATCAGCAAGATCATTCATTCGTCAAATTACTACCACGTGCCATTGCAGGAAACATTGGCCGCCAAACTGGTTGAGCTGTCGGGGTTAGAGAACGTTTTCTTCTGCTCGACCGGCCTGGAGGCGAATGAGGCCGCGCTGAAACTCGCTCGCAAATTCGGGCACGACAAGGGCATTGAAAAACCGGAGATCGTGGTCTATGACAAAGCCTTTCATGGCCGCAGCATTGCCACATTGAGCGCAACCGGCAACGCCAAGGTTCAGGCTGGCTTCGGGCCACTGGTCGAAGGCTTTATCCGCGTGCCGATCAACGACATTGCAGCGGTGCGCGTTGCCACCGAAGGCAACGCTAGCGTGGTGGCCGTTTTTGTCGAAGCCATTCAGGGCGAAGGCGGCGTCAACCCCATGACCGACGGCTATTTGCGCGAGCTGCGCGCGCTTTGCGACGAGCGCGACTGGCTGCTGATGATCGACGAGGTGCAATGCGGCATGGGCCGCACCGGCAAGTGGTTTGCGCACCAGTGGTCGGGCATCAAGCCCGACGTGATGCCGCTGGCCAAGGGCCTGGGTTCAGGCGTGCCGATTGGCGCAGTGGTGGCCGGGCCAAAAGCTGCGCACATCTTCAAGCCCGGCAACCACGGCTCCACCTTTGGCGGCAACCCGCTGGCCATGCGGGCCGGCGTTGAGACCATCCGCATCATGGAAGAAGACGGGCTGCTGGCCAATGCGCTGAAGGTCGGCGAGCATCTGCACGCAGCGCTGGCGCGTGAGCTGGACGGTCTGGCCGGCGTGAAAGAACTGCGCGGGCGCGGTTTGATGATCGGCATCGAGCTAACGGTGCCCTGCGGTGAATTATTGAAGACCGCTGCCGACCATGGCCTGCTGCTGAGCGTCACGGCTGACAGCGTCATCCGCATGGTGCCGCCTTTGATTTTGACAAGCGCCGAGGCAGACGAAATCGTCGCCATCCTTTGCCCGCTGATCAAGGAATTTTTGCATCGGCAGGCTGTAACGGGAGTGACACCATGAGCCTGCCGATCAAGCATTACCTGCAGTTCAGCGACCTCACGGCGCTCGAATACGCCTACCTGTTCGAGCGCGCGGCACTCATCAAGAAAAAGTTCAAGGCCTACGAAAAACACCAGCCACTGGCCGACCGCACGCTGGCGATGATCTTCGAGAAAGCCTCCACACGCACCCGCGTGAGCTTCGAGGCCGGCATGTACCAGCTGGGCGGCAGCGTCGTCAACCTGACCACCGAAGGCAGCCAGATGGGCCGCAGCGAGCCGATTGAAGACAGCGCCAAGGTCATCAGCCGCATGGTCGATCTGGTGATGATCCGCACCTTCGAGCAGACCAAGATTGAGCGCTTTGCCGCGCACTCGCGCGTGCCGGTCATCAACGGCTTGACGAATGAATTTCACCCCTGCCAGATTCTGGCCGATGTGTTTACCTACATCGAGCACCGGGGTTCAATCAAAGGCAAAACAGTAGCCTGGGTTGGCGACGGCAACAACATGGCCCACACCTGGCTGCAGGCCAGTGAGATTCTGGGCTTCAAGGTACATGTCAGTACGCCGGGCGGCTACGAGGTGGACCAGTCCATCGCCGGGATCCGTTCAAGCGAGAGCTACCAGGTCTTCAAGGACCCGTTGCAAGCCTGCGCTGGCGCCGATCTGGTCACCACCGACGTGTGGACCAGCATGGG
>JANOOO010000412.1:0-5769 GCA_031421375.1 Polaromonas sp. | reverse complement strand
GGGCTGATTGCCATGCTCGCGCTGGCCTCGGTGGCCGTCAAAGACAAGCCCAAACTGCGGCGCCACCTGTTGATCATTGGCATTTTCGGCACCGCGCTTTTTTACGGCGATGGTGTGATCACCCCGGCCATTTCGGTGTTGTCGGCAGTCGAAGGGCTGGAGGTCGTGTCGCCGAAGTTCAAGAGTGGCGTGATCCCGATCACGCTGGCGATTTTGTTCGCGCTGTTTGCGGTGCAAAAGCATGGCACGGCGGGCATCGGCAAGTTTTTCGGCCCGATCACGCTGGTGTGGTTTGCCGTGATTGCCCTGCTGGGCATCTCGCAGATCATCGACAACCCGGGTATCTTGAGGGCCGTGAGCCCGCATTACGCAGTGATGTTCATGTGGGCCAACCCGGGCACGACATTTATTATTCTGGGCGCGGTGGTGCTGTGCGTCACGGGGGCCGAGGCACTTTATGCGGACCTCGGCCACTTTGGCAAAAAGCCGATCCGGCTGGCCTGGTTTACCGTGGTCATGCCGGCGCTGGTGCTCAACTACTTCGGGCAAGGCGCGCTGCTGCTGAGCAACCCGGCTGCGGTCAAAAACCCGTTCTACCTGATGGCCCCCGATTGGGCCTTGCTGCCGCTGGTCGGCCTGGCAACCATGGCCACGGTGATCGCCTCGCAGGCGCTGATTACCGGCGCCTTCAGCGTCACCAAGCAGGCCATCCAGATGGGCTATTTGCCGCGCCTCGATATCCAGCACACCAGCGAGCGCGACACCGGCCAGATCTACATGCCGCTGGTCAACTGGGGCCTGTTCGTCGCCATCGTGCTGGCCGTGGTGATGTTCCGCTCGTCGAGCAATCTGGCTGCGGCTTACGGCATTGCGGTGTGTACCGACATGCTGATCACCACCATCCTGACCTTCTACGTCATCCGCTACGGCTGGAACTACCCGCTGTGGCTGTGCCTGTCGGCGACTGGTGTTTTCTTTGTCGTGGACTTTGCGTTTTTTGCCTCAAACATGATGAAGCTGTTCGACGGGGGCTGGTTCTCGCTGCTGATTGGCGGTTTTATATTCACGCTGATGATGACCTGGAAGGAAGGTCGGCACCTGCTCAACGTCAAGCTGCAGTCAGACGCCATTGAGTTGCCGGCATTTCTGGAGTCGGTTCATTTGCACCCGCCCGCCCGGGTCGATGGCACGGCGGTGTTTTTAACGGCCGGCACCGGCACCGTGCCTAACGCGATGCTGCACAACCTCAAGCACAACAAGGTTTTGCACCGCAACAACGTCTTTGTCACGGTTAAAAACCATGAGGTGCCGTGGATAGACGCGGACAAGCGCGTCGAGATCACGCCCTTGGGCAACCAGTGCTGGCAGGTGTTGATTCACTACGGCTTCAAGAACGACCTGGACGTGCCGCGTGCGCTGGAGGGCATCCGTGCAGTCGGCTGCGAGTTTGACCCCATGAGCACCAGCTACTTTTTGTCGCGCGACGTGGTGATTCCGACTTTAGGCACCGGCATGGCCGTGTGGCGCGAAAAGCTGTTTGCGCAGATGCATCACAACGCCAGTGGCGCGGCGGACTTTTTGAACCTGCCGAATAACGCGGTGGTAGAGCTCGGTAGCAAGATCGAAATTTAGCGGTGGCTTCGGGTGTCGGCAAGACCGACGCGGCTACCTGCCCCTAACTCCCGCCGCCCCGAGCTTTGGTGGCTGCGACTGCGCTTAAAAAGTCGCCAAGCACCGCCGCGTCATCAATCGTGTCCGCCCCGGCCTGGTGGAATTCCGGGTGCCATTGCAGCGCCGCCATGTAGCTTTTGGCCGGGTCTTTGCGCCGAATCGCCTCGATGATGCCGTCACTGACGCTGAAAGCCTCGGCCTCGAACTCAGGCGATAAATTCTTGATCGCCTGGTGGTGAATGCTGTTGACGCGCGCCCGCGTGGTTGCGGGGTAGAGCGAAGCCAGCCGGGTGCCCGGCACGATGTCAATGCTGTGAAAGTTCAAGTCGTAAATCGACGCATCGCGGTGAACAAAGGAGTCGGGCAATTGGGTTGAGATGTCCTGGTAGAGCGTGCCGCCGTAAGCCACGTTGAGCAACTGCAGCCCACGGCACACGCCGAACACCGGCTTGCCCAAGGCTTCAAACGCGGCGACCAATGCCTTGTCGTAGTCGTCGCGCACGCGGTCGCCCACCCATTGCGCCTGCATGGGGTCTTCACCGTAACTGCCGGGCCACACGTCGTCGCCGCCATGCAGCACCAGGCCATCGAGCCACTGGGCATAGTGCGCGTAGGTCACGTCGCCGCGCTGCGTGCTGCCGGTCGGGCAGGGCACCATCACGACCATCGCACCCGAGGACATCAACCAGTGCGCGATCGATTGCTCGACGTACTGCAATGTTTTGCCGATGAATAAAGACCGCGAAATATCGGCGTGCGAGAAGCAGGCCGACAGGCCAATCTTCAGGCGGGTCGCCGCCGTCATGGGGGGCAAAGCCGGGGTGTGGCTGAAAAAGGGGGGAAGTGCGCTTTGCCCTTTGCTGCGGTCAGCCGGACCCGCTTAAAAGAAGCTGTCCGCGACGCGACGCAGACCGTGGCGAGTGGGGGTGGGCGACAGCCCGAAGCGCTGACAGGCACGAGCCGGCTATTTTGAGCAGAGACTGGCGGTTCGGATCGCAGAGCCGACCCCGACCAAGGGGTAGAAATCAAAAGCACCCGCAGATTTTGCACGGCAGCATCAATGCCCGCTGATACGGCGGCAGGTGTCTGCACGCGCCGTGCGGATAACTCGCTATTAATTCAATAGCTTTTTGCGCCCGTTGGATATGGCTCCGATGGTATTTTTGCTCGGCATTTTGCGGGTTTTTGGAGTGCTGTGACCGGGGGTGTACGCGCCTGGCGTCACCAAGCGGGCAGGCAAAGCGGGATGCAGTGACGTGCTTGCCGGCAATCAGCCCGGGCGCATTGACAGCCCGGCAAAGCGCACTGTCACGCGTGCGCCTCGCCCATAAATTTGCCCGGGCACGTCAGCGTCGTCGATGCTGATCTCGGCGCCGTGCTGTTTGGCAATCTCCTGCACGATGGCGAGGCCCAGGCCGGAGCCCTCAACATTGGTGCCCAGCGCGCGGTAAAACGGCTGAAACACCAGCTCGCGTTCGGACTCGGGGATGCCCGCGCCGGTGTCTTCGACGATCAGCACCTGCGCGTCGCTAAAGGGGTCGGTCATCAGGCGCAGCGTGACCTGGCCGTGCAGCGGCGTGTAGTTGATGGCGTTGTCAAGCAGGTTGCGCACCAGCTCTTTGAGCAGCGTGGCGTTGCCCTCAATATGCGTGCTGTCCCCGCCAGCAGGCGGGCCGTCGTAGCCCAGGTCGATGTGTTTTTCCATTGCCCACGGCACCGAGTCGGCCATGACTTCGGACACCACCTCAACCAGATCGACGCGTTGCTTTGCCAGAGCGCGACCGCTTGTTTCGGCGCGCGCCAGCGCCAGCAACTGGTTGACAGTGTGGGTGGCGCGCACACTGGCCAAGCCAATGTTTTTGAGCGACTTTTTCAACTCGTCCGCGTCGGTCTCGCGCTGCGCCAGGTCGGCTTGCATGCGCAGACCAGCCAGCGGGGTTTTAAGCTGATGGGCGGCATTCGCCAAAAAACGCTTTTGGGTTGTCAGCGAGACGGTGAGCCGGCTCAGCAAGTCGTTGATCGACAACACCAGCGGGGCCACTTCATCCGGCACGGCGGTGTCGTCGAGCGGGCTCATGTCGTCGCTGCGACGCGCGCGAATGCGTTTTTCAAGCTCGGCCAGCGGCTTGATGCCGCGCACCAGCGCCAGCCACACCAACAGCACCGCCAGCGGCAACGTGACGATCTGCGGCACCATCGTTCCCTTGACGATCTCGGCCACCAGCGTTTTGCGTTTTTCAAGTGTCTCGGCGACCTGCACCAGCACAAACTGATCGGGCGGCGCACCTGCCAGAGCGATTTTGGCCGCCAGCGTCGGGGCTTGCAGTGGCAACGCCGGTAACGCCGGTAACGCAGTTGTGGCCGGTGGCGGCGCGGTGCGCTTGTCGGTGTTGATTGGGCGCGGTGCCTCGGCGCTGCCTTTCACGCGATCTGATGGCGCATCTGCCGGGTCTTGTTGCGTGGGTTGGAGTGGTGGTTTGTCCGCGCTGACTCGAACCCAGGTGTGCGCGACGCGAACGTCGAGCCCGCGCATGCTGGCTTCCCGTAGCCGAACCTCGCCTTCAATGCCTTTGTCGTCATCAAGGGGCTCGGGCAAGTCCTGCTCGCCGCTCAAATACTCGCCGCCCGTGCCGATGACCTGGTAGTAAACCTGGTCGGTGTCGTCGGCCCGCAAAATCTCGCGGGCCGGCGCAGTCAGTGTGAACTGTGGCTGCCCGTTCTTGATGACCACCAGTTTGGCGAGCGCCTGCACGTTGAATTCAAGTGCGCGGTCGAAGGGCTTGCCGGCAAGGTCCTGCGCGACCAGCCAGGTCAGCACCAGGCTGATGGGCCACAGCAGCAGCAGCGGCGTGAGCATCCAGTCAAGGATTTCGCCGAACAGGCTGCGGCGGTCGCGCTGGAAGATCCTCACGGCCCCCACGCTCCCCACTGCGTGTGGTTCGCTGCCCCCCGAGGGGGCCGCTGCGCCTGCGGCCCGGCAAAGCCGGTTCCGCGGCCCCGGCTTGCAGTTGCCCGGGCAATGAACGATTGGGTCCCGATTTCCCAAGTTCGAGCCGCAGGACCGGCTTTGCCGGACTGCAGGCGGGCGGCCCCCCCGGGGGGCAGGGAGCTACACGCAGTGAGCGACCGTGGGGGCCACATCAGCCGGGGATCTTTTCGAGGCAATAACCCAGCCCGCGCACCGTCGCAATGCGTACCGGGCCCTTTTCAATCTTCTTGCGCAGCCGGTGGATGTACACCTCAATCGCGTTGTTGCTGACCTCTTCACCCCATTCGCACAGCCGCTCGACCAGCTGGTCCTTGCTGACCAGTCGGCCGGTACGTTGCAGCAGCACTTCAAGCAGCCCGAGTTCACGCGCCGAGAGCTCGAGCATCGCGCCGTCGAACGTGGCAACGCGTCCCGCCTGGTCATACACGAGCGGGCCGTGTTTGATGGTGCTGCTGGCACCGCCCATGCCGCGCCGCACCAGGGCGCGCACACGCGCTTCGAGTTCCTGCAATGAGAACGGTTTGGCCATGTAGTCATCAGCGCCGAAGTCCAGGCCCTTGACGCGCTCTTCCACACTGTCTGCCGCCGTGAGGATCAGCACCGGCAGGGCCGAGCCGCGTGCGCGCAGGCGT
This sequence comes from Polaromonas sp., assembly GCA_031421375.1. GTDB lineage: Bacteria > Pseudomonadota > Gammaproteobacteria > Burkholderiales > Burkholderiaceae_C > Polaromonas. Next base: position 477 of record JANOOO010000412.1, on the reverse strand, counting down.
TTCAAGACTTCAAGCCCGTGCATGCGCGGCAGGCCGAGGTCGAGTATCAACAGATCGAACTCGGTATTGGTCATCAGCGCCGCATCCGCCTCGGCCCCGCTGGCCACGTGGTCGGCGGCGGCCCCGGATGCGCGCAACGTGCGCAGCAAGCCATCGGCCAGCACCTGGTCATCCTCGGCAATCAAAATTCGCATGGGTGTCTCCGGTCGGTGCGCTGTCGTTGTATTGCTGAAATTTTAGGCTTTTGAGAAATCAACCCGCTCCGGCATAGGCTTCCAGCCCCAGGGCCACCACCGTCGCCACGTCGCGGCCGACTGCCTCCTGGAACTCGGCCTCGGCTTGCGCCACGGCGCGCCTGAATGCGTCCAGCCACAAGCGACCCGAGGCCGTGAAGACGAGCTTTTTAGCCCGCCTGTCGTGGGCGTCAGCCTCGCGCGTCAACAGCCCCCAGGCTTCGCATTGATCGACCAGATCGGC
>JANOOO010000411.1:0-2851 GCA_031421375.1 Polaromonas sp. | reverse complement strand
CCGAGATGGACCGGCTGATGAGCTGGCTGCCAGCGAACATGCCGGCCAGCGCGCGTGACGAGTCGCATACCAGCATCGTCCATGGCGACTTCAGGCTCGACAATTTAATGTTTCACCCAACCGAGCCACGCGTGCTGGCGGTGCTTGACTGGGAGCTGTCCACGCTCGGCCATCCACTCGCTGACTTCAGCTATCACTGCATGGCCTGGCATATTCCGCCGGGCGCGTTTCGCGGCATCGGCGGGCTTGACGTTGAAAGCCTCGGCATCCCGCTGGAAGCCGCCTACATCCGCCGCTATTGCGAGCGCACCGGCATCACGACGCCCGAGCTGCTGGCCGCCGACTGGAATTTTTACCTCGCCTACAACCTATTCAGGCTCGCCGCGATCTTGCAGGGCATCGCCAAGCGCGTCGAGGCCGGCACGGCATCGAGCGCGCAGGCAATAAGCTCAGCGGCGGGTGCGCCCGTGCTGGCCAAAATGGCCTGGGACTTTGCACAGCGAACCTGAACGCGGCTCGGCTCAACGCGCTTTTTCCACAATCACGATTTCAACCACAAAGGAGACTTCCCATGGATTTCAGCTACACCCCCAAGGTCAAGGAATATCAGGCGCGCCTGCTCGCCTTCATGGACGCCCACGTCTATCCCAACGAGTCACGCTTTTTTCGCGAGATTGCGGGGAACCGGGCCAAAGGCAACGCCTGGGTTCCGACGCTGATCGTCGAAGAACTCAAAACCAAGGCCCGCGCGGCCGGCTTGTGGAACCTCTTTTTGCCGCATTCACCGCGTGCGCCCGAGGGGCTGTCGAACCTTGAATACGCGCCGCTCTGCGAGATCATGGGCCGCGTGCCCTTCGCCGCTGAAGTCTTCAATTGCTCGGCCCCCGATACCGGCAACATGGAAACGATTGCCCGCTATGGCTCGGAGGCCAACAAGGACGAATGGCTGGAGCCGCTGCTCAAAGGCGAAATCCGCTCGGCGTTTTTAATGACCGAGCCCGAGGTGGCCTCGTCGGATGCCACCAACGTGCAATGCCGCATCGAACGCGACGGCGACGACTACGTGCTCAACGGCCTGAAGTGGTGGTCGTCCGGCGCGGGCGACCCGCGCTGCGCGGTGTACATCGTGATGGGCAAGACCAACCCCGACGCCGGTCGCCACGAGCAGCAATCGATGATTCTGGTTCCGGCCAAAACCAAGGGCGTCGAAGTGATTCGGCCGCTCAGTGTGTTTGGATATGACGATGCGCCGCACGGCCATATGGAGGTGCGGCTGACCAACGTGCGCGTACCGGTCGGCAACCTGTTGCTCGGCGAAGGTCGCGGCTTTGAGATCGCCCAGGGCCGCCTCGGCCCCGGACGCATCCACCACTGCATGCGCAGCATCGGCATTGCCGAGCGTGCGCTCGAATTGATGTGCCAGCGCCTGAACACCCGCGTGGCGTTCGGCAAGCCGGTTGCGCGTCAGTCGGTCTGGGAAGAGCGCGTTGCTGAATCGCGCTGCATGATCGAGCAGGCCCGGTTGCTGACACTGCGGGCCGCCTTCATGATGGACACCGTCGGCAACAAGGTCGCCAAAGCCGACATCGCGATGATCAAGGTCGTGGCACCGAACATGGCCTGCCAGATCATCGACTGGGCGATTCAGGCGCATGGCGGCGGCGGCGTGTGCGACGACTTCCCACTGGCTTACGCCTATGCTCACCAGCGCACGCTGCGCCTGGCCGACGGCCCCGACGAGGTGCATCGTGCGTCGCTGGCCAAGCTGGAGTTCGCCAAGCATCTGGCCATGCCGAAGGCGGCGCATTAAAGCCCGCTGGAAACCATTCGCTGAGCACCATCTCGCAAGGCGTTTCCCCACCCTTGCGACCTCCCTGCGAGATCCGTGATTCACCATGCCCTTGCGCGCACTCAAAAGCCTGTTTGAGGCTTTTACCGCCACGGCAATGCAATCTCCCCGGGAGCTTGCCCACCAGCTTCAGCTTGCCACGGCGGTATTGCTGGTCGAAGTGATTCGTGCGGAGCCCGATATTCAGGAGGTTGAACGCCAGGCCGTGATGGACACGCTGCGCGACCGTTTCGCTTTGTCTGAGGACGAAGTGCTGTGCCTGGTAAAGCTGGCTGGCGAGACCGCTAAAAAAGCAGAAGACTTTTTCCGCTTCACCCCGGTCATCAACGACCACTTCAATCATCCGCAAAAAATTCAGATGATCGAAAACATGTGGCGCGTGGCTTATTCAGATGCCGTTCTGGGCGCACATGAACAACATTTGATCAGCAAAATTTCCGGGCTTTTGCATGTGACGCATGGTGAATACATTGCCGCCAAGCTGCATGCGAAGCCAGCCGCGCCGTAGCTGCGAAGTTAGTCCGCAGTAGAGCCCACTTTCTTCGGTCGGCCTGACCGCTTGGCCTCTATCGCGTCTTTTTTCACCTGCCGCTCGGCGTCGAGCAAGCGCCCTTGGGCCAGCCACTGGCCGAACTCTTCCGGCGTTTCCAGCGTAATCGGGCCCAGCGTGCCTGCCCGAAACTCGTGGATCACAATTTCGGCGGCCTTTTGCAGATTGACCCGACCCTTGGCTAGTACCGCGCCGCGTTTGCGGCCAATCTCTTCCAGAGCCTGCTCGTCAGTCACCCGCTCGGCGCCAAGTGCCAGCGGTGCGCTTGCCGTGGTGCGGTAGCGCGCATCAAGTTGCGCCGGGTAGTGGGTGATCAGCGTTTGCAGCAATTCGAGCGCGACTTCCTCCTCGTCGAATGCATTGCGCCCGATGGCGCCACTGGCTGCGAGGTTGTAGCCGCTCTTGGCGACGATGATGCGCGGCCACAGCATGCCCGGCGTGTCATACAAATA
>JANOOO010000410.1:0-2822 GCA_031421375.1 Polaromonas sp. | reverse complement strand
GCGCCTTGTCACTGAGTTGCTCAGGGCCGATATCGGCGATGACGCCGCTTAAATCGCGCAGCGCACCGCCGTCATCGATGAGGCCGGGTTTTTCTTTGCCGGGTTTGCCGTAGCGGACAAGTTTCATGGGTGCTTTCTTTGTAGGTTTGAAAAAATAGGGCGGTCAGTAAGTGGCGCGGCCGCCAGAAAGATCGAACACCGCGCCGGTCGAAAACGACGCGTCTTCGGTACACAGCCAGGCGACCATCGCCGCAATTTCGTCCGGCTCGCCGAAGCGGCCCATCGGTATTTTCGACAGCATGAAGGCAATGTGTTCAGCGCTCATCTGGTCGAAAATCGCCGTCTTGACGGCTGCGGGCGTGACGCAGTTGACGCGAATGCCAGTGTCTGCCAATTCCTTGCCTAGCGACTTGGTCAGGGCGATGACGGCGGCCTTGCTGGCGCTGTAGGCGCTGGCGTTGGGGTTGCCCTCTTTGCCTGCGACCGAAGCGATGTTGACGATGCGGCCGTAGTTCTGCTGGCGCATCAGCGGCACCACTTCGCGGCAGCAATAGAACAGGCCGTTGAGGTTGACCTGCATCACCGCCAGCCAGTCGGCGGGCGGGTAGTCCCACAACTTGACGTTGGGCCCGGTGATGCCGGCGCAGTTGACGAGGATGTCGATGACCGGGTTGCGCGCCCCAGTCTGCAGCAGTGCGGCAACCACGCTGGCGTGATCAGCCACATCCACCACAACCTGCACCACCTGCGCCCGACCCGCATCAAACTGCGATGCCGCGCGGCTCATGGCCTGCGCGTCTTTGTCCCACCAGGTGACGGACGCGCCAGAGGCCAGAAGCCGCTGCGTGACCGCGTAACCGATGCCTGACGCGCCACCGGTAATAACGGCATGCCGGCCTTTTAGATCAAGTTGATTCATGGTGATTAAAACGTTCGTTAAATGGTGATGCCGCCATCGATGTTGAAAGCCTGCCCGGTGACAAATGCGGCCTCGTCGCTGGCCAGAAACACCACCAGCGGCGCAATCTCATGCGCCTGCGCGAGTCGGCCCATTGGCTGGCGTGCAACAAAATTCTTGCGGGCTTCAACCGGGTCGGCGAAGGCGTCAATGCGGCCCTGCAGCGACGGGGTATCAACGGTGCCGGGGCACAGCGCGTTGCAGCGAATGCCCTGCGCAACAAAGTCGGCCGCGACACTTTTACTCAAGCCAATGACTGCCGCCTTGCTGCTGCCGTAGATGAAACGGTTCGGGAAGCCCTTGGTGCTGCTGCACACGCTGGCCATGTTGATGATGCTGCCGCCGCCAGCTGCGAGCATCTTCGGCAACACCGCCTGGATCATCCAGAACTGGGCGCGCGCATTGAGGTTGAAAGCGAAATCCCAATCAGCGTCAGTGGCGTCAAGCACGGTGCCAGCGTGAACGAAACCGGCGCAATTAAAAAGCACGTCAATGACGGGCAGCCCGGCAACCGTACGCGCAATGGCCGCCTTGTCAAGCACATCAAGCACAGCGGTTTGAACGCCCGCAACGCCAGCGTAGCTTGCCAGCAGCGCGGGGTTCACGTCGGTAGCCCAGACGGCGGCACCTTCGGCGGCCAGCGCCAGCACGCTGGCCCGGCCTATGCCCTGGCCCGCCGCAGTCACCAGAGCCGTCTTGCCTTTCAGCCTCATACATTCACCTTCAGGGTTTGCCCGCTTCGGATTTGCCATGTTTCGTGGGATTATGAATTGGCCTTACCACTTGGCCAATTGCGGCATACCCTTAACACGCTTGACCCGGTCAAGCCAACCCACCCGGCGCGCACGCCATGCCACTGCACACCCTGGAGCCCACCCGGTTGTACCGGCAAATCGCCGAGCAGCTGCGCGCGCTCATCGCAAGCGGCGAATTTCCGGTCGGCACCCGCTTGCCGGCCGAGCGCGACCTGGCCAAACAGCTCGGCGTGAGTCGGCCTTCGGTGCGCGAGGCCCTGATTGCAATGGAGGTCGCGGGCTGGATCGACATTCGCACCGGCTCGGGCGTTTACGTGCTGGGCCAGACCCGCAAGCCCGTGCTCAATCGCAAAGGGGCCAGCTTGCCCGTTGCCGAATGGGGGCCGCTCGAACTGATCCGCGCGCGCCGCGTGGTTGAGGGCGAGATCGCCTCAATGGCGGCGGTGCTGGCCAGGCGCAAAGACAAAGACGCGATGCGACGAGCCATCGACGCCATGAAAGCCAGCACGGCGCAAGGCGAGTTGCCACAGGGCGGCGACCGCGATTTCCACACCGCCATCGTGGCAGCCTGCGGCAACGTGGTGCTGATTGAAACCGTACAAAGTTTTTGGGATTCGCGGCGGGGACCGCTTTTTACGCGGCTCGGTGATTACTTCGAGAACCCGAAATCATGGCGCGCGGCCATCGCCGAACACGAAATCATTTTTGACGCCATCAACGCCCGAGACGGCCCGGCTGCACGCAGCGCGATGCACCGGCACATGGACAAGTCCCACGCCCGGTTCAGCGCGAGCTGGCGGCGGGCCAAGGCGAGCTAATCGAGTCAGGCGAGTTAGTCAATCAGCCATCCAAAGATGAAAGCTTGTTGTCACCGCAACCGACTTGCTCTCTCGCCCCTTGGGAGAGGGTTGGGGTGAGGGTTCTCCGGCTTCTGTTGCTTGCACCTGTTCATCAATTCCCACCTTCACCCTAGCCCTCTCCCGCCCGCGGGAGAGGGAACGAGAGGCCCACCTCCACGGTCTACTTAACCTCCACCTCCACCTCCACCTCCACCTCCACCTCCACCTCCACCTCCACCTCCACCTCCACCTCCACCTCCAACTCCACCT
>JANOOO010000409.1:0-2444 GCA_031421375.1 Polaromonas sp. | reverse complement strand
CCGGGAATCAGCAAAAACACGATGATGGCGAGGACAAAAGAGCCGTAGTCAGCTACGCCAACAAATGATCCCGACATAAAAAAGCCCCTGAAGTGGAGCGGCAAGTTTACGACAGCGCTTGCGCGGCTGACGCGCTTGAAGCCTTGTGCGCCGCCTGAAGTTTGAATCTATTCAGGCTCAATTCACAGGCGCTGCGTCAGGCGCACCCCGACGCGCCCAAACAATGCAGCGCTCGGCGCTGAGGCCGGGCACCGCGAGTTGTTCCACGTGAAACACCTCGACCGTATTGGGCAGCGCCGCGATCTCGTCGGCTGGGTGCCTGCCTTTCATCGCCATCCACACCCCGCCCGGCTTCAGCGCTGGCCGTGACCAAGCCGTGAAGTCGGCCAGAGACGCGAAGGCGCGCGAGCAAACGAGGTCGAAGGGCTGGGCGACTGACTCCACGCGGGCCCGCAACCCTGTCAGATTCGGCAGCATCAGTTCAAGCGCGGCCTGGCGGATAAATGCAGCTTTCTTGGCTACCGTATCCACGCAGGTCACGCGCAGCGCCGGACAACAGATCGCAAACACAACACCCGGCAGCCCTGCCCCGGAGCCGACATCGAGCAGGGCCGTATCACGCCCGGCGCCCATGGACGCCAACTCCCTGCGCAAGCCCGGCACCGCCGCCAGACTGTCGAGCAGATGATGCGTCAGCATGTCGGCCGGGTCCCGCAGGGCCGTCAGGTTGTAAACCTGCGTCCACTTGCCGATCAGCGCGAGGTAGGCCAGCAGTTGGTGAATCTGTGCGTCGCCGAGTTCAAGCCCCAGCGCAGCAGCGCCGTCTCGCAACGGCGCTTCAAGCTCACCCGCCCCTATCACCCGCATCAAGCCGCCGCCTCATCAACCGACTCTGCGGGCTTCGCCGGTGCCGTGGTTTTCCACAGGTTTTTCTTCAAGTGAACCAGCAGCAGCGACACGGTGGCCGGCGTGATTCCCGACAGGCGCGATGCGATTCCCAGCGTTTCAGGCCGGTGCCTGGCCAGCGTCTGACGCGCCTCGAAGCTCAGCGCCGCGACCTGCAGGTAGTCAAGCTCATCGGGCAGGCGCAGGTTTTCATAGGCGGCCGAACGCTCAACTTCGGTCTTCTGCAGGTCGATATATCCCGCGTATTTCGCGGTAATCTCGATTTGCTCGATCACCGAATTGTGGTCCGGGCCCGGATCAAGGTCGGGATCCGCATATTTGCCGCCGTCAAGCGACATCAGCCCGGCGTAGCTCACGTCGGGGCGGCGCAGCAGATCAAGCAGGTTGTATTCGCGCTCAATGGAGGTTCCGAGCACCCGCTGCGCGTCAGCCGCAGGCAGGCTGACCGGATTAACCCAGATTGCCCGCAGGCGCTGTGTTTCACGTGAAACAGCGTCGCGCTTGCGGTTGAACGCGTCCCAGCGCGCGTCATCGACCAGCCCCAGCTCGCGCCCCTTCTCGGTCAGCCGCATGTCGGCATTGTCCTCACGCAGCATCAGCCGGTACTCGGCGCGGCTGGTGAACATCCGGTAGGGCTCGGTCACGCCCTTGGTAATCAGGTCATCAACGAGCACGCCGAGATACGCTTCACTGCGCCCCGGCAGCCAGGCATCCCGGCCCTGGCACTGCAAAGCGGCGTTGACGCCAGCGAACAGGCCCTGCGCTGCTGCTTCTTCGTAGCCTGTCGTGCCATTGATTTGCCCGGCAAAGAACAGCCCGCCAATGGCGCGCGTCTCAAAGCTGCTTTTGAGTGATCGCGGGTCAAAGTAGTCGTATTCGATGGCGTAGCCGGGCCGCAAAATGTGCGCGTTCTCCATGCCCGCCATCGAGCGCACCAGCTCGACCTGCACGTCGAAAGGCAGGCTGGTCGAGATGCCGTTCGGGTAGATCTCGTGCGTGCTCAAGCCCTCGGGTTCCAGAAAGATCTGGTGCGACTCCTTGTCGGCGAAGCGGTTGACCTTGTCTTCAACGCTGGGGCAGTAGCGTGGCCCGACGCCATCAATCTTGCCGGTGAACATCGGGCTGCGATCAAATGCGGCGCGGATGATCTCGTGCGTGCGCGCATTGGTATGGGTGATCCAGCAAGGCATTTGCTGCGGGTGAGCGATCTGCCTGCCCATGAAGCTGAAAACCGGAACAGCACCCGTCGCGCCACCCGGCATGCCGTCGCCGGGCTGCAGCGAGCATTGACTGAAGTCAATGCTGCGCCCGTCGATGCGCGGCGGTGTGCCGGTTTTGAGTCGGCCCTGCGGCAGCTTGAGCTCTTTCAGGCGAGCTGAAAGAGACAGCGCAGGCGGGTCACCTGCCCGCCCCGCCGCATAGCTATTCAGGCCGACGTGAATTTTGCCGTCAAGGAAGGTGCCGGCTGTCAGCACCACGGTGCGCGCCCGAAACTTGATGCCGACCTGCGTCACCGCGCCGACGACGCGATCACCCTC
>JANOOO010000408.1:0-11025 GCA_031421375.1 Polaromonas sp. | reverse complement strand
TGCCGGGCTTGCCGGGCTTGCCCCACATCAGCGGCGTCATCGAAGGCGCGATGAGCCCCGGCGTTTATGGTCGAATTGACATCGGCAATTCGAGGCCGCCTCCGCTGATCTACGCGCAGCCGATCATCATTCAGCGGCCAGCGGTGTATGTGCAGCAGCCGCTGTATCTGCATGTGCCGCCGGGCCATGCCAAAAAATGGTCCAAGCACTGCTACAAATACGATGCCTGCGGTCGTCAGGTGTATTTCGTCAGGGTCAATGGCCACGACGAATACGGCCGCGACAGCCACAAACGGCACGAGTATGAGAGCCGCGGCCATGGCAAGCGGGACAAAAAACACGGACGCGATGACGATGACGGTTATGGCCGCAGTCGAGGCGGCGATGACGATAACAGCCACGGCAAAGGACGTGGCAACGGGAAACGCGGACGGGACGACTGAGCGTTGTTGCGTTGAGCGAATCGAGTTGAACCCCATCAACCATGCCAAAAAAACCGGCCATTCAAGCCGGTTTTTTTGCGGACTTTTATAGCCGGGAAAGTTCGGAAAAACATCGGGAAAGCGTGCGCAACGCCGCGCTTCCCGCGTTAGCATGACTGATACGTTCAACCCATGAAAGCCAAGCAATATGAAAGCAGTCTGGAACGGTGCCGTTATCGCTGAAAGCGACACCACTGAAGTGGTTGAAGGCAACCACTACTTCCCCGAAGCGTCACTGAACCGCGACTATGTGACCTTCAGCAACCATCACACCATGTGCTCCTGGAAGGGCCAGGCGAGCTACTACTCGCTGTTGGTCAATGGCGAGATGAACACCGACGCCGCCTGGTACTACCCTGAGCCCAAGTCGGCGGCTGAAAATATCAAGGGCCACGTGGCTTTCTGGAAGGGCGTGAAGATCGAGCGCTAAGCAGTTGGCACAGATCATCAAAAGCGACCTGCGCGCTACGCACAGCTGGCGAAGACAGCGAATATCAAGGCCGGGTAAGTCCTGATGGGGGTCGCCGATTGCGTTCCTTTTTTGGGCATTGACCAGCAGGGGCGCAGTGCTCAAAATAGGGTGCTTGCCAGTTGCAAGTTGCAAGGAGTCCCATCATGTTCAAGCATCTTCTGCTTCCGGTTGACAGCTCATCAAGCTCAGGGCAGGCGGTGCGCAAGGCACTCGGGCTGGCGCAGGCGTGTGGCAGCGCAGTCACTGCCATTTACGTGGTGGACCCGTATGCCTTTTCAGGCGTCGGGGCCGATTTTGCTTACGGCCAGGCTGAGTATCTGGGCGCCGCTAGCCTGGAGGCCGAGGAGGCGCTGAAGGCGGCACGCGAGGTATTTGAGGGGCAGGGCATGACCATTGCGACTTCGCTGGTCGAAGGGCACGCGGTGTACCGCGGCATTCTGGCAACTGCTGCGACTGTCGGGGCCGATCTGATCGTGATGGGCTCGCACGGCAGGCGTGGGCTCGACAAACTGCTGCTCGGCAGCGTCACATCGCAGGTGTTGTCCCACACGCATTTGCCGGTATTGGTAGTGCGTGACTAGCGCCTGTTCCCGTAGCCTGTGCGCTTTGAACTGGAGCGCCGATGGAACTACTCAATCACGACCTACCCCACGAATTTCCCGAGCATCTTGAAAAAATGCGGGCGTTGAAGCTCGCCGACAAGCATTTCGCCAAGCTCTTCACGCAGTACGACGAAGACAACTACGCCATCTCGAAGTACGAGCAGGGTGTGGGTGTAATCACCGAAGACGCGCTGGAAGAGTTGAAAAAGCGGCGGCTCAAAACCAAAGACGAGATCTATCAGATTCTGCTGACGGCTGACATGCCCGACGAGGAAACGCTGGCAGCCGCGACCACTGTGGCAACGTCAGGATAGTCTTTTGAACGACGCCGGGCTACGCGTCAACCACGATCAGAAACACCGCGCGCAAGCCGTCGGCAGTGGGCGTGAACGGCACAGTCAGCGCGTCGCGCGCGGGGCCGCTCAACCTGCGCCATAAAAAATCGCGCTCGTTACCGGCGTCGCCCGCCACATAAAGCTGCGTGGTCAGCAACTCGTGCGGCCCCAGTTTGACCTTGACGTGAATATGCGGCGTGCGGCCGCTGTAGGGATGCGGGCGGATGGTGCGAAACCGGTACATCCCTTGGGCATCAACCGCAACCCGGCCAAAACCCTGAAACGCTGCATCAATGCGACCACCGTCGCCGGGGTGGTCGTAACGCCCGGCGTGGTCGCACTGCCAGATTTCGACCTGAGCGCCCTTGACCGGCCGGCCCTGCAAGTCGGTCACGCTGCCTTCAACCCAGCTTGGCTGGCCTTGTGAGTAGGTCAGGCTGCCATGGCGTATCAGGTCGAAGTCCGCGTCTTTGGGCAGCTTGACCGGGTAAAACGGGCCTTCGCTTTGCGAAGGCGTTGCAGCTCGTGTCAAGGTGGGCTGCGCGCGCGGGCCCAGCCACAGTACGGGGGCGGCTACCAGGGCGGCGGCGACGAGGCTGCGACGTGCAAGCGCGGGCGCGATGTTGATTTTTAGCGGCATCGGCATGGTTAGGCTTTGGTTGATTGAAGACTTGGACTGCGTTCGCTCCGCCGAGTTGCTTCGATTGCGCATCAAGTGTGATGTTGCACCCTGTCTGGCCCATAAAACCGCGTCTTTTGCGCCATGGCTGCGTTGCAAATCCGCGCGATACCTGCGGGTATCGCTGTGGTTTGCGCCTTGCCCTGACCCAAAATCCATCGGTTTTATTTGGACCAGACAGCATGCAACACCACACTAAAACGGCGGCGGTGAATCAAACTGCATTGAACGCCCTAGGGCAGGATGCTCGAACCGCAACGCTCTGGCATGCAGCAGCATCCGCTGTGCCTTGCGCTGCACCGCTTTCGGCGCATACAGCGCGTCGCCCACGATGGGGTGGCCGATGGCTTGCAGGTGTACACGCAACTGGTGCGAACGGCCCGTGACAGGCTCAAGTTCGACGCGGGTGGTGTCAGTTTGCGCGTCAAAAGCCAGCGCGCGCCAGCGTGTCAGGCTGGGCTTGCCAACAGCTGCAATGACGCGCAGTGGCCTGCGCGGCCAGTCGGCGGCAATCGGCAGGTCTATCAGTTGCCAGCCGCCGAGCGGGTCGGGGTTGACGAGCTGACCATCGACGACGGCCACGTAGCGCTTGTGGACCTGGCGCTGTTCAAACTGCTTGCCCAGCGCGCGCTGCACATCAACGCTGCGCGCCATCAGAAGCAGGCCCGAGGTGGCCATGTCGAGTCGGTGAACGATCAATGCGTCGGGATAGAGCGCCTGCACGCGCCGGCTCAGGCAGTCCTGTTTGTCGTCGCCGCGTCCGGGCACGGCAAGCAGGTTGGCCGGTTTGCCCAGCACCAGCAGATGGTCGTCGGCGTACACGATAGACAAGCCCGCTGTGATTGAGCAAGGCAAGGTGCATGGCAAGGCGCATGAGATGCCAGCAGCAGCCGACATGCGAGGCTAGAACCGGTACAACACCGACGCCAGAGCGCCGACTGCGTTGCGCTGGCGCACCAGCGCGCTGCTCTTGGCGTCACCCTGCAGGCTGCTGGCAGACACGGCGGCGGTGATTGAAATACGGGGCGTGACCAGGTAGGTCAGGGCCGCGTTGGCGCGCATGTCGCGCAGGCCAGCCGAGGCGTTGGTACTGGCGTAGCCGCTGCGGGCCGCCTGCGCGGGCGTGACGCCAAAGTAGGACTGCATGTAGTCGGCGTTGGCATAGGTGCCGCCCACACCCACGCCCAGGCGCCACTGCGGCGCCAGCATGGTCGAGTAGGCCGCGCCGATGTCGATCACCAGGCCGCTGCGGTCGTTGCCCGAACCGTAGCGCAGTGATGAGGTCAGCGCCATTTGCGGCGACAGGTAGTAGTTGAAGAAGGCACCGGCTTCAGGGCGAATGTCGATGTCGCCCATGCCGCGCAGGGCAATGGAGCGCACTTGCGGCCGACCGAAGTCGGCAGTCAGGCGAACGCCGTAGTTCATGTCGGTGCGGCGGGAAAAGTCATAACCCAGGCCGTTCACCGTGCCAGCGAACCAGCCGCTTTTCCATTGGTAGTCGATGACCGGAACCAGCGCGTAACGGCGCTCGTCGGAACCCTGGTACTGGCGGCTGGCAACCATTGCGCCGCCGACGGTGCCGGTATCAGCCGCGGCCGCGGCACCGTAGAGCCGCACCACGTCGAAGGCCTGCGCGAATGCGGAGGGGGCCATTGCCGCAGTCGCAGCGATCAGCACTGCGGCTTTAAGGACATTTGAAATGCGGGCAATGGGCATGAGGAATTCCTGAAAAGTAGATTTTTCGCGCCAGGGCTTTTGCAAGCTGGCTGAAGTTTTCGATGTGGATGTCAGCGCTTTAAAAGGGCCGGTCAGCCGCAGTTCAAGGTTTGCTGCTCCGGCGTATCTCGCGCAGCATGAACAAATACAGTCCCTCAACCTTCTCGCGCGCCCATGGGGTTTTGCGCAAAAATCTCAAGCTCGACGCCACGCTGGGCTCGCTGACGAAGCAGCGAATGGCGATGCGCTGGCCGAGTTCTTCCCAGCCATAGTGCGCCGCCAGCGCGGTGACGATGACTTCGAGCGTGACGCCGTGCAGCGGGTTGGCCGGCTGCATTGCGGCTCCCGGCCGGGCTGACGCGGCGCTGTCGGTCATCAATGCCTATTTATTTTTCAGCTTGCCACGCAGCGGTACTTGCGTGACGACAGTGGGGCGCACCGCGTCGGGCGAAACCAGCTTCGGGGGAGCTGTGTCCTTCTTGGGTTTTTTCACCATCTTGTTGTTGTTTTGCTGACCTTTTGCCATGGTTCTCGCTCCTGTCGGGTGGGTTTGTGGTGAGGCCGATTATCAATCCAAACAATGCCGTCAATGCAGCTTGATGCGCGGGCGGTGTGCGCGATCAATCAATTCCGAGAGCGTGATCAGCGCGGTTTTTCTCCATCCACCGAGCGCGAGCTGGTGCTGTTTGTGCAGGCCCCAGTACATCAGGCGCGCCAGCATGCCCTCGACGAAAAAGCTGCCTTTTGTCAAACTGCCCATCAGGCTGCCGACCGATGAATAGCCCGACAGCGACACCAGCGAGCCCTGGTCGGTGTACACAAAGGGCGCGACCACCCGGCCTTCGATCAACCCGGGCAACACTCGCGCCAGATACATCGCCTGCTGATAGGCCGCCTGCGCGCGCGGCGGCACCGAGCGGCCACCGGGTTGCGGGCAATCGGCGCAGTCGCCGAACGCGTAGATCGACGGGTCAGCGGTGCTTTGCAGGTTGCCGTTGACGTTCAACTGGTTGAGCCGGTTGACCGGCAGCGCATTGCGGCCATTTGCGTCAGCCCCGAGCGTGGCCAGAAAATCGGCGGCTTTCACGCCAGCGGCCCATACCGTCAAGTTCGACGCAATGATTTTGCCGCTGGCCATTTTCAAATGCTCAGCCGTGACTTCGACCACCTTTTCGTTGGTGTGGACCTCAACTGCGAGCTTGCGCAATTCGCGCTCGGCCGCTGCACCCAGGCGCTCGGGCAGCTGCGACAGCAGGCGCGGGGCGGCTTCGACCAGCACGATGCGCAGATCACGCTCCGGGTCAATGTGGTCAAAACCGTAATGACCCAGCACGCGCGCCGCCGAGTGCAGCTCTGCAGCCAGCTCGACGCCCGTCGCACCACCCCCGACGATGGCGACAGACAGGCGCCCGTTGCCTGCGGCGCGCGGCACCGACTGGGCGCGGATGAAAGCGTTGATGAGCTGGTCATTGAAATGCCGTGCCGCCTGCGGCGTGTCGAGCTTGATGCTGTGGGCGCTGGCACCCGGCGTCCCGAAGTCATTAGTCTGGCTGCCGACGGCTATCACCAGCGTGTCGTAGCCCACAGTTTGGGCGGGGGTGATTTCGCGGCCCGCTTCGTCGTGGCTGGCGGCGAGTTGCACGGTTTTGGCCTGACGGTTCAGCCCGGTCAGGCGACCCAGGCGAAAGCGGAAGTGATTCCAGCGCGCTTGCGCCAGGTATTCAATTTCCTCGGCGTGGGTGTCGAAGCTGCCGGCGGCAAGCTGGTGCAGCAGCGGCTTCCAGACGTGAGTGCGCGCCACATCAATCAGCGTGATTTCGGCCCGCGCCGGTTTGCCCAGGCGCTTGCCCAGACGCGTCGCGAGCGCCAGCCCGCCGGCTCCGCCACCGACAATCACGATTCGCTGCATGAATGGGACTCCTGAGGCCATCGTAGCGCCCGTCGCCCTGGCGCATGTGCGATGCGAAACGAGGTGAAAAATGGCCTCTGATTTAAGTAAAAAGCGCCATAAGCCAAATCACTATGGGCGTAAGCAGCTCTGTTTATGATAGCAACTGGCAGTTCACCTGCCAACGTTGGCGCGAATCCGGTTGACCTCCACCGCCGTTACGGCGCTCGCCTGGTTGCCCCAGGACTGGCGGATGTGCGTCAGCACCAGCGCGATCTCATCGCTGCTCAAGCTCA
Source organism: Polaromonas sp. (assembly GCA_031421375.1). GTDB lineage: Bacteria > Pseudomonadota > Gammaproteobacteria > Burkholderiales > Burkholderiaceae_C > Polaromonas. The sequence goes on along the minus strand of JANOOO010000408.1, from coordinate 4,555 downwards.
AAACAAACGGCGGCATGCCGAACGGTCTCGGGTTGCCGGCTGTCGCCGGGGCAAAGCCGCCGTTTAGAACGATCTGCACCAGATTGACGGGCCTGGTCATCGTCACGGCGCGATTGGCTGTGAGTGCGGGGTAGGCGTTGGGAATGCCGCGCCCCTGCGCGCCGTGGCACTGTGCGCAATGCTTTTCGTATAGCCCGGCTGCGCGCTGGCGGTCGGTCTCGCTGGCGCGTGGGGCGGCTGCAAGGGCGGTGGCGGTGGGCTCTTCAATAGACTTCAGGAAGCTCGCCATAGCGCGCAAGTCAGGCACGGTCAGGTACTGGGTGCTGCCCAGCACCACCTCGGCCATCGGCCCGGCAACCGACGCCTGCGGCGACACGCCATCGCGCAGCAGTGCAACGACATCTTCGACCGGCCAGCGACCTACGCCAGCCTCATGCGCCAACGTCAGCGCCGGTGCATACCAGTTCTGCACCGGAATCAGCCCGCCCGCCAGGCCCAGGCCACTTGCGGTTGCCCCGAGCGCATTGCGCGCACCATGGCAGGCGCTGCAGTGGCCCAGCCCCTTGACCAGATAGGCCCCGCGTTCCGGCTCGGCTTTTTCGTTGCTGGGCCTGAAATACAGCGCACGCCAGGCCGTCAGCGCCGCCTGCGATCCATAGGGAAAGCGCAGTGCGTGAGGCGGGGTCGGCTGATTGGCTGCGGGCAGGCTTTGCAGGAAGGCAAACAAGGCGTCCGAATCGGCCTGGGTCACATACGTGTAGTTGGGGTAGGGAAAGGCCGGAACCAGCAGCCGCCCATTTTTCGACCGGCCATAGTGCAGCGCCTGCCAGAAGTCGGCTGCCGACCAGTTGCCCAAGCCGGTAGCTTTGTCGGGAGTCAAATTGCTGCTGAATACGGCACCGAAGGGCGTCTCAATCGCGCGCCCGCCCGCATACGGCAGGCCGCCACGCGCTGTGTGGCAGCCCATGCAGTTGCCAGCGCGAGCGAGGTAAGCCCCACGCTCGACTTGCTGCTCGCCTGATTCCGACAGCCCGGTGGCCGCTGTAGGCTGGTCTGTGGACTCGGCCTCGCCGGGCGTGCCCAGGTGCCACACGAGCGCAGCGGTGGCCACTGCCAGCAACCCAGTCAACAGGGCCACGGCCAGCACTTTGGCATTGCGTCTCATGGCGTTTTCCTGGCCCTGGCTGCGCCGGGAGGCGGGGCACTGCCGCAGGCAACCGGCGCGGCTCCTCCCGTCAGCGCGGGCGCGCGGTTCGCGGGTTTGCCGCCGACGGGCACTGGCTGCGCCGCCAGCCAGCTCGCGGCGGCGTTGAGGTCTTCCACGCTGAGTGCATCGACCACGCTCTTCATGCAGTCAGGCGCATGCGCCCGGCGCTGGCCGCTTTTCCAGGCGCCGAGCTGCGAATTGAGGTAGTCGCGCGGCAGGCCGAGCAGGCCCGGCACATTCGGCGTAACGCCGGTCATGGCCAATCCGTGGCATTGAACGCAGGCCGACACCTGTGCGCTGGCGTCACCCCGGCGCACCAACTGCTCGCCGCGCTCCAGCACAGCGCGCGCAGCAGCGCTGGGAAGCGGTGCGGGGTAGGGCAGTTCAAGGCTGGCGAAATGGCCCGCCATCTCAAGCAGGTAAGCGTCGGTCAGCGGGTCAAGCAGCTGCGTCATCAGACTGTAGTGGCGTCTCCCTTCGCGCAAATGCAGCAACTGGTTGTAGAGGTAGCCTGCCGGCTTGCCGGCCAACCGTGGGTAATAGCCGTCGGGCCCCGCGCGGCCCTGCGCGCCGTGGCAGCCGGTGCAGGCCAGGGCGCGCTGGGCCAGCGTGTCTTCAAATGGCGCGGCGGCGGCCGAACGAGCAGCTTCACCACCCAGTGCAAGCATGAAGAAAAGGGCCAAGGTTTGGGTCAACCTGCCCCCGCAGCGCGATTCACGCGTCAGCCCTCTAATCAACAGCCCTTTCATCGTGTCCGCTCGCTCCTTCATCGCCCAGGATTCGAGTTTGCCATTGCCGGGCGGGACTCTGTCCGCAGCGGGTTATAGCTTGCGTTGAACGTGCATTCAACGCAGCACACCCTGCGTTTGCGCGACAATCCGGCTCCCCTCCAATTGAGTTGCGCTTGCCCGCTGCCACCCCCTATTTATGTCCAGCACCCTCGTTCGCCCTGCCACCGCCAAAGACGCCAAGTCCATCGCTGAAATCCATGTCGCCACCTGGCAAGCCGCCTATGCCGGTTTGATGCCCGCCGATTATTTGAAAGGCATCACGGTAGAAAAGCGTCTCACATTCTGGCGCGAGGCGATCGAATTCAGTGATCCGCAAATACTCGTTGCCACACAGGATGAAATCGTGATCGGCTTCGTCGCCTTTGACCGCTCGCGCGACGCAGGCAGCAAATCAACGACGGGTGAAATCTGGGCGCAGTACGTGCTGCCCGCGTTTTGGGGGCAGGGCGTGGGCCTTGCGCTGTGGGACGGTGCGCGTGACGGCTTGAAAGAAGAAGGGTGTACCCAGGTGACGCTCTGGGTATTGCTGGGCAATGAACGCGCCATGCAGTTTTACGAGCACGGTGCCGGTTTCAAGCGCGATATGCCCTCGCTTAAAACAACGGCTTTTGGCGACACCCGGCTGGAAGAGATCAGGCTGAAACGCCCGCTTGATTAAAGCGCGACTATTTTGAAGCGCACCCCTGGCGCCGCGCAAGCGAAACCGACTATCCCGCCAATCAGGATGGCACGTCGATCACGCGTTCGTCGTCGGGGATGACCGGCATGCCTTCATCCGGGTCTACCGGCAAATCCAGCTCATCGTCATCGTCGTCGCCGTCGCTTCTTTGCGTCGCGTCTTCAGCAAGAAGCTCGTCACCGGGGTCGTCTTGATCCAGGTGATTTTTGGGGAATCCCTCAAGTGAGGCTGTCGAAAACTGGCTTTGCATGACCTTCTCCTGAAAATTGAACGTTAGCCTGCAAGCCGCCGTCCCGCTTCAGCCGCCAGCCTGTGTGAATGTCAGACTGCGCTGACAAGCGATGTACGGCGAGTGACTAACGGCAGTCTGCGCCAGCAAGATCGGCTACAGCAATATAAGCCTCGCATCGCGCGAAAAGTTTGACCCGTTTTGTCCTACATCGGGGTTGTCCGGCTGCGTACAGGGGCGTCTGGTCAACATGCCTACAGTGAAGATTGCTCACCCATCCCGTCGGGGTGCGGTGTGTCGGCAATTCAAAATCACACTGGAGTCACCATGGAAAAGACCAGCAGTTCACCCGGGTCGTCAAGCACTTCGGCCCCGTCCACTTCGGGGGCAACATCGGGCACCAGCGCCATGAGCGGCTTCAATGGATCTGGCGCCGACGCCACGCAAGCGGCGTCTGCATCCGCCGCACGGCACGTGGACGCTGCGGGCGCTGCATTGCATAGCGGCATCGAAAAGGCAGCCGACCCGGCACGTCAGGCGGTTGACCGGCTTTCAAGCGCCGCGCACAAAACAGTTGATCGCCTCGCCGACGGTGCAGCCAGCGTCGTTGAGCGTTTTTCCGAACAAACACGCCGGGTGACTGAAGCGCCTAAAGAGGCTCTGGAGTTCTCACGCTCATGGGTGCAGGACAAGCCACTTGAAGCCGTCGGCATGGCACTGGCGCTTGGGTATTTGATTGGCCGATTGACGGCGCGTTAAACCAATCCACATTGGTGGCAGTCCGAGATGAATCAGGGCGCAGCACGGAGCCCCAACGCGTGTCGTTAAAACTCGCGGCCCAACTCCATCGTCCAATAGCGTCCATAGGTGGTGGCCGAATTGGCAACGCAGGCCACCGCAATATCGCGAAACACCGGGTTCATCAGGTTTTTGCAATGGTCGGGGCTGGTGACCCAGGCATTGACAACAGCCTCAACACTAATCTGCCCGGCTGCAATGTTTTCACCCATGCTCGAATAGTCGTAATCGGGTTGCTTGAGGCGCTGCGCCGGTGTGCGCCCGTCCAGGCTGGTATGGGAAAAATAATTGTGGGTGGCCATGTCCGCCGAATGGCTGGCAGCCGCCTGCAGCAACTCAGCGTTCCAGCTCAAAGCTGGAGCCAACGGGTAAGCGGCACCGCCACACATGATCCCACCTGACCTCAACTGGTTGACGCGCTCCAGCATCTCTTGCTTGATGCCGTTGGGTTGGTTCAGCCCGCAACTCAATGCAGCCGAGTCCGTTAATGCCGCCGCGCCAGAAACTGACCCGGACGCCGGGCCACCAACGGAGGCGTTCGCGCCCACGGCCGTATCGCCACCAGGCTGCGCATTGCCCCCCTCCGCCGCAACCAGCGAGGGCAGCTGCAAACAGCGCAGCCGCTGCTAAATTGGTCGTTAAATAGTAGTTATTGCTCAAAGATATTCTCCTCAGAGCCAGTGTGCTGGGGCGGTGAAGAAGGGCAATGCGCAGGCCGCGCCAAACGCTGTCAGACTTGATGCCGTCCACACAAGCACCGCATTCGCGGCTTTGACGGGCGCATTCACCTGTCGCTTCAAGGCGAAGATGGCTGGCAACAACACTGCCAGCCTTCGATAAGGTTTGCTTGG
>JANOOO010000407.1:0-2053 GCA_031421375.1 Polaromonas sp. | reverse complement strand
TTGGTACCACCAACAGGAATCGAACCTGTATCTAGCGCTTAGGAGGCACTCGTTCTGTCCATTGAACTATGGCGGCGGCTTGCGCGGGGCAAGTGGAAATTGTATGCGCTGGGTTTGCGTAGGGCCGCTTGAAATCGCGGCTTGACGGACCCCCCCGCTCAGTTGAACGGAATGGTGTAGATCAGGTCGATGGCGCCTTGCCGCCTCGCCTGGCCGCGCACCGTGAAGCGTTGCGACAGATCATAAAAAACGAACAGCGTGCCAAGCGCGCCCGAAATGCTTTTTTCGTACGACGCGTAAAAGTTGCGCGAAAAACGCTTGCCGAGCGTGACAGCGGCTTGCGTGACGGCACCGTCGGAGTTACTCGACGCGCCGCGAAACGACAGCTCGTCCAACCCCAGTGAGTCAGCCAGGCCACTGCTGCTGGCGCCGGTTTTTGCACCGAGCAAAGCCAGTGCGGCCTGCTGCACCAGCGCTGCTTCAGCGCCGCCGCCGACCGAGGCGCGGCCGACGATCAGCCACGACAATTTTTCGACGTCTGACAAGTCGGGCTGCGCGTACAGCCGCACACGGGGCAGTTGCGCGGTGCCCAAAATCTCAACGCCGACGCGCTGAATCAGGTTGGGCCGGATTGCCAGGATGTCCAGTGACGGGTTGTCGATGGCTCCGGTAAAACGCAGCACGCCGCGCTCCACGTCCAGCCGCTGGCCGTAGGCCCGGTATTCGCCGCCGATGGTCGTGATGACGCCGGTCAAGCGCGGGCTGGCCAGCGATTCGCCGGTCAGACTCAACATGCCGCTCAGCCGCGTCTCCAGCCCCTTGCCGGCCACCCGAAAGTCGGGGCCGGGATCAATTTGCAGCGCCAGCTTGACGGCACGGTTTTCATCAAGCGCCGACCGGCCCGGCGCAGCACTGGTGTTGGCTGGCGCCCGCAGGCCCATTGCGCTGCCGCGTGCCGTGCGCACCACCACGTCGTCGCCGAGCTGCGGCGTATTTTCTTCGGGCAGCACGATGCGGGCGGAATCGACACGCAGCTTGCCGGTCAGCGTTGATTGCGCACCGCTCAGGCTGGCCTGGAAGTCACCCGAAACGGTGGCCTGCCGGTCGGATCGCAAGCTGGCGCGCAGCCGGTCCAGTCGGCCATCAAGCCGCACGCTGGGCTCGCCATTGATCCAGCCGGCTTCGCCCTGCGCGACCAGTGTGCCCCCCGCACCTTTTTCACCGACGCCCTGCAGACTGAACTCGGTGATGCGCAGGCGCGCCCCGTCGAACTGCGCGGCGAGGCGGCCATTGCCGAACTCGATTCCATCGACGACTGACCGCAGTGCCATGTCACTCGCCTGCAGCGTGCCGCCAACCGTGACGTTGGCGGCGAGCGCGCCGCGCAGCCGCCAGCCGGGCGGTGCCAGCACCGACCACAGCCCCAGCCTGGGAAACTGCGCCTGGGCTTGCCCTTTGAGCGGCGCGTCAGCCAGCCACTGCCAGCCGCCCAGCCCGCTGCCGGGCACAGCGCGAGCCAGGCGAGTGGTGAGCGTGCCTTCGGCCGTGCCGGTGCGTGTACTGTCCCAGCGCAGCGCAAGCGAGACGGCTTCGCCGTTGCTGTCGATGGAGACGCGTGCCTCGCGGATGCCGGCGACGACGCGGGTCGGCGTGCCCTCGACGGTTTCGGCTTGCAGCATCAAGTCACCGCTGCTGCGGGCGAGATCGGCCTTTACCCGCACCGTGCTGCCGAGGCTCACGCCCCAGTTGCCTTCAAACAGCAGGTCGCCAAGCAAATTGGCGCTGGCAATGGTGCGGCCCGCAAGTGTCGCGTAGCGTGTCAAAGCCGGGTGGCGTGCGCACCGCGATGTCAAAGGCAGTGGCGTCGTCGGCGATTTTTTCGCTGGGATTCGCGTTGCTGGGGTGCAGGTCCGTGAGAGATGAGGCTGGCGAGCCGGACTGCGCCCGAACAGACGCGAACCCGAGGGTCCCTAGACACACGAACAGGACGAGGCGTATCAAGGATTCGGCCGACAAGAGATTCCACGTGGGGATGGGCACCTCGGATTTACAG
>JANOOO010000406.1:0-2183 GCA_031421375.1 Polaromonas sp. | reverse complement strand
GAGGACGTGTCGCTGTCGGTGCAAAAGGGCGAGGTGGTGGGTTTGCTCGGGCCCAACGGCGCCGGCAAAACGACCTCGTTTTACATGATCGTCGGGCTGGTTCGGGCCGATGCGGGACAAATTTCCATTGACGGCCAGGCCGTCGAGCGCATGCCGATTCACCGGCGTGCCCGGCTGGGGTTGAGTTACCTGCCGCAGGAAGCGTCGATCTTTCGCAAGCTGACGGTTGAAGAAAACGTGCGTGCCGTGCTCGAGCTGCAGCGCGATGCCGACGGCAAGGCATTGACTAAAGGCGAGTCGCAAAAACGGCTCGATGCACTGCTTCAGGACCTGCGCGTCGATCATCTGCGCAACTCGCCAGCGCTGGCTTTGTCGGGCGGCGAGCGCAGGCGCGTAGAGATTGCCCGCGCACTGGCCACGCAGCCGCGCTTCATCCTGCTCGACGAGCCGTTCGCGGGCATTGACCCGATCGCCGTGATCGAGATCCAGCGCATCATCGGTTTCCTGAAATCGCGCGGCATCGGCGTGCTGATTACCGACCACAACGTGCGCGAGACGCTGGGCATTTGCGACCACGCCTACATCATCAGCGAAGGTCATGTGCTGGCCAGCGGCACGCCCGCCGAGATCGTCGAGAACGCCGAGGTACGCCGGGTGTACCTGGGTGAACATTTCAGAATGTAGATTCCCTTGAAACAGGGCCTCTCACTTCGCGTCTCGCAGCATCTGGCGCTGACGCCACAGTTGCAGCAGTCGATCCGGCTGCTGCAGATCTCCACGCTCGAACTCAGCCAGGAGGTCGAGCAGATGCTTGACGAGAATCCGTTTCTCGAAGTTTCGGATGAAACCGCTGTGCGCGAAGAATTCGGCCTGACGCAGTCTGATGTGCCGGTCAGCGCCGAGGTGCAGGAAAACCAGGACAACGCCGAGTTTGAATTTGTCCCCGACGGGGCCGCTGGCCCCGCCGAGTCGTCTGTTGCAACGCCGGCGAATGACGCCGACACCAACGAATCGAGCACGGAGCCCAAGTTAGAGGAAAGCTGGGACGGCGATGGTTCGGTTGAAACGGCACCTGACGATGGCGAGTGGGGCGGCGACGCACTGCCGCGCAAAAACAATCTCGATGACGGCGATGCCGACGCGTCCGATCTGGCGCATGAACACGTGTCGCTACAGGCGCATTTGCACCGGCAGGCACTGAGCCTTCGCCTGTCGGACCTCGACTGTGCTGCGCTTTATTTTTTGATCGAGTCGCTAAACGACGACGGTTACCTTGAAGACACGCTCGCCGAACTGGCCGAAGGGCTGGCCGGGGCGCGGGCCGAGCACCTCGATGAAGTTGAAGAACTCGAGCAACGCTTTGCGATGGCGCTACACCTGCTGCACAACATGGAGCCCTCCGGCGTCGGCGCGCGCAACCTGGGCGAATGCCTGAGCCTGCAACTGCAGGAATGCCGCAACAGCGACGAGGCGCGCGCCGCATTGGCGATCTGCCAGCAGCCGATGGAGCTGCTTGCGCGGCGCGACGTGAAGCGACTGGCCTACCTGTGCCGCTGCACCGAGCTGGTCGTCAAGGGCGCGATTGCGCTGATCGGTCGGCTCGACCCCAAGCCGGGTCGGCGTTTCGTCAACGTCGAGCGCAATGTTGTCGTGCCCGATGTGCTGGTGGTCAAGGCCGGGCGCGGCTTCAAAGTCACGCTCAACCGCGACGTGATGCCGCGCCTGCGCGTACACGACATTTACGCCAGCGCACTCCGGCAACACAAGGGCCAGGGCGGGCCAGCGCTGACGCAGCGGCTGCAAGAAGCGCGCTGGTTCATCAAAAACATTCAGCAGCGCTTTGACACCATCCTGCGCGTCAGCACCGCCATCGTCGAGCGGCAGAAAAACTTCTTCACGCACGGCGAGCTGGCCATGCGGCCACTGGTGCTGCGCGAGATTGCTGACGAGCTTGGCCTGCATGAATCGACCATTTCCCGCGTCACGACGGCCAAATACATGAGCACGCCGTTCGGCACCTTTGAGCTCAAATACTTTTTCGGTTCGGCGCTGGGCACCGAGACCGGTGGCAACGCGTCGAGCACGGCAGTGCGCGCGCTGATCAAGCAATTCGTCGCGGCAGAAAGCCTGCTCAAGCCGCTAAGCGACAACCAGGTCTCAGAGATGCTGAAAGAGCAGGGCAT
>JANOOO010000405.1:0-2834 GCA_031421375.1 Polaromonas sp. | reverse complement strand
CGCATCGCGTCCCCATTCCTCGTATCAGCGCGCAGCACAAGTTGTCAGTTCGACCACCTCACAGCTACCGCCTTCGCAGCAATGCTCGGTCAAGTAGCCGATCAGTGCGACCATGTGCGCAAAGTGGGCGCGGTAAATCAGGTTGCGACCGCGCGGCTCGCTGCTGACCAGGCCCGAATGGGCCAGTTCCTTCAAATGGAAGGACAGCGCGCTCGGTGCCACCCCAAGCTGTTCGGCCATGACGCCCGGCGTTAGGCCATCGGGACCAGCCACGACCAGCGCCCGGAAAGCGCGCAGGCGCTGTGCCTGCGCCAGTGCCGCCAGCGCCTTCACGGCGGCAGGCTCATCGAGGGTGGGTGCAGCAGAAGGTTTCATTGTTCAAATATAATTGAATAGTTGAATCAACGCAAACCCGATCGGGGCCCTAAAGCGACCCAAGCCACCAGGAGCAACATGTCCGACATCACGATTTACCACAACCCCCAGTGCGGGACCTCGCGCAATGTGCTCGCGCTGATTCGCAATTGCGGCGTTGAGCCCGAGGTGATCGAGTACCTCGTCAATCCGCCGACTCGCAACACGCTGGAGGGCTTGCTTCAGCAAATGGGCATTTCGGTGCGTGAGCTGCTCAGGCGCAAGGGCACGCCGTATGACGAACTCGGGCTGGACGATCCGACACTCAACGATGACCAGCTGTTGGCCGCGATGCTGGCGCATCCGATCCTGATGAACCGGCCCATCGTCGTCACGCCGATGGCAACGCGCCTGTGCCGGCCTTCGGAGTCGGTGCTCGACATCTTGCCCTCGCCGCAGCGTGGCGCGTTGCGCAACGAAGACGGCGTACAGATCCTTGACGAACAGGGAGCGCGCGTTGCAGCCCGCTGATTTGTCCAGGCTTCCCAACATTGACCTGGCTTTGTTCGCGCCGGCTTCACCCGAGCGGCTGCGGGCTGAGGCTTCGAGCCACGCGCCGCGCATCCTTCTGCTTTATGGCTCGGTGCGTGAGCGCTCATACAGCCGACTGCTGACCGAAGAAGCAGCGCGCTTGCTGCAGGCGATGGGTGGCGAGACCCGCACCTTCGATCCGCGCGGTCTGCCGCTGCCCGACGACGCGCCCGACAGCCACCCGAAGGTGCAGGAACTGCGGCAATTGGCGCAGTGGGCCGAAGGCATGGTCTGGACCTCACCCGAGCGCCACGGTGCCATGACCGGCATCATGAAAGCGCAGATCGACTGGATTCCGCTGGAGCTGGGCGCAGTCCGGCCGACCCAGGGCAAGGTGCTGGCGGTGATGCAGGTGTCGGGCGGATCGCAGTCTTTCAACGCCGTGAACCAGCTGCGCGTGCTGGGCCGCTGGATGCGCATGCTGACGATTCCGAATCAGTCGTCGGTGGCCAAGGCATTCCTGGAGTTCGACGAGGCCGGGCGCATGAAGCCGTCGGCCTACTACGACCGGGTTGTCGATGTGATGGAGGAACTGCTGAAGTTCACGTTGCTGACGCGCGATGTGTCGCCGTATCTGGTTGACCGCTACAGCGAGCGCCGGACAAGTGCCGAGGCGCTGGCTAAACGGGTGAATCAGCGGGGAGTATGAATCCTGCGGCCCCGGGGGTTGGCGTGCTGGCCAGCCAGCTCAGCTAGCAAGGCGAGAATTTTCAGCTTGAGCCTTTGGGTGGAGCAGTTGCCAGGGCCAGCGCGCGGTCGCGCAGCAGCCGGTGGAGGATCTTTCCAGTTGCGGTGCGCGGCATGTCGGCGTCATCGATAAACAGCACCGACTGGGGACGCTTGAAGCCGGCCATGCGCCCGCGGCACCAGTCCAGCACGTCGCTCTCGCTTAGCTGTCCGCCGCTGTGGCGCACCACCACGGCCATGACAGCCTCGCCCCACTTGTCGTGGGGTACACCGATCACGGCCACATCCTTCACCGCCGGAAGCGCGCTGATGACGCTTTCCACCTCGGATGGATAGATGTTTTCGCCGCCACTGATGATCATGTTGCTCTTGCGGTCGATCAGGTGGATGTAGCCGTCCTGGTCGCGCCTGGCCATGTCGCCTACCGAGCACCAGGGGCCGCTGAAGGCTTCAGCGGTTTTCTCGGGATTGCGCCAGTAGCCGTCGAAGACATAGGGCGTGCGGGAGTAGAGCTCGCCGACTTCGCCGTCGGCAACCTCTCGCCCCTGCGGATCAAGCAGCCTGATCGCGCCGGAACCTGCCCATTCGCGGCCGACCGAGCCGAGCCGGTCAATCTGCTCTTCGGGTCGCAGCAGCGTGACCCAGCCTGCCTCGGTCGATCCATAAAGTTCGTGCAGCTTGCCATTGGGGAAAAACGCCATGATGGCCAGTTTGGTTTCCCTGCGTGCGGGGGCGGACGAGATCATCAATTTTTCGACGGCGCTGACGTCGTATCGTGCCTTGGTGTCTTCGGGCAGACCCAGCATCATGATGTAGTGCGTTGGCACCAGCGATGTGAAAGTGATGTGCTCGCCGGCCAGCGTTGCCAGCAGCGCTTCCGGCTCGAAACTCTTGCGGTCGTCGATCACGCAGGTGGCGCCGAGATGCACGAATGTGTGGCTGAAGTAGAGCGAGTTGGCGTGGCACAGGGGCATCACCATCAAGCCGATGTCGGTTTTGCTGAAACCCATCTCCAGGGCAGTTGCCAGTGCAATCAGCGTGTTGCCCTCATGGCTGCGAATGGCACCCTTGGGGCGCCCGGTTGTGCCCGAGGTGTACATCAGCGCGCAGGGGTCTGACGGCGCCACCTGCACCGGCGGCACCCCATCGCTGGCGCCGGCAATCAGCTCTTCATAGCTGGTCCATCCCGGCGGGGTCGCGGA
>JANOOO010000404.1:0-5513 GCA_031421375.1 Polaromonas sp. | reverse complement strand
GGAAGCGCGGATTTATTCACGCGGAATCGTGGCGCCTGGATTGGGATGGGCTGCAAGGCGGTTTTTGCAGCAAATATCGTGATATTTGCAATAAAACCAACGCCGCAGACCGCCCAAGCCAGGTGATCACGAACCGCGCTGAATAGATCCACGCTTCCTTAAGCCATATTGAGCTGCAATCGAAGCACAGCGGGCGTAAACAGCTCCTGAATTAATAGCAAGTAGCGGGCTGCCTAAAGCTACACTGCAGCCATGCCGCGCTTGACTCAAGCCCCGAACATCGCACTGGCCGCATTCTGGGCCGACGCGCTGTCGCAGGCCGGCATGGCGGCCACTGTGCAGCGTTATTTTTTGGGCAGCCTGGCTGGCGAGATGCCGCCCGACCAGTGCCTGCCCGAGGTCTGGATCAGCAACCCGGCCGACGAAGCGCGTGCCCGAGCCTTGCTCGACACCCTGCAAAACCGGCCACAACACCGCTGGCTTTGCGTCTGCGGCGAGGTGGTCGAAGGTGGCTTTGACCAGTGCTGGGCCTGCGGTGTGGGCCGGCCGCCGTCGAACTGACGCGGGCCCTGGAAATGGCGCTTAAACGCGCCGGGCCAGCTCGGCCGCCTTGCCGATGTAGCTCGCTGGCGTGAGTGCAAGCAGGCGCTCTTTTTCAGATGCCGGAATCTCCAGCGAGTGAATCAAGGTGTGCAGCGCTTCAGCCGTCACGGTTTTGCCGCGTGTCACATCTTTGAGCTTTTCATAGGCACCGGTCACGCCGTAGCGACGCATCACCGTCTGAATAGGCTCGGCCAGCACTTCCCACGAGGCGTCGAGGTCGTTTGAGAGCGCCTCTTCGTTCAGTTCGAGCTTGCCCAGGCCGACGCCAAGCGAGCTGTAAGCCAGCACGGCGTAACCGAGCGCCACACCCATGTTGCGCAGCACCGTGCTGTCGCTCAGATCACGCTGCCAGCGACTGATCGGCAGCTTCTCGCTCATGTGGCGCAGCAGCGCGTTGGCCAGGCCCAGATTGCCCTCGGCGTTCTCAAAATCAATCGGGTTGACCTTGTGCGGCATCGTGCTCGAACCGATCTCGCCGGCTTTGAGCCGCTGCTTGAAGTAGCCCACGCTGATGTAGCCCCAGATATCGCGCGAAAAATCAATCAGGATGGTGTTGGTGCGCGCCACGGCGTCAAATAGCTCGGCCATGTAGTCATGCGGCTCGATTTGAATCGTGAAGGACTGGAACGCCAGGCCCAACCCCCAGGGGTTCAGCCCGCTTTCGGCCGTGGGCTCGGGCGTTTCAATAACCCGGCGGCTGAAAGCTTCCCAGTCGAAATCAGGCCAGGCCGCAAGATGTGCGTTGAAGTTGCCCACCGCGCCGTTCATTTTGGCCATCAGCGCAACGCCCGCAATGCGTTCGCGCGCAACGCCCAAGCGCGCCACCACGTTGGCGATCTCCTTGCCCACCGTGGTTGGGCTGGCGGTTTGGCCGTGAGTGCGGGCCAGCATGGGCTGCCCGGCATGCGCGTGCGCGAGGCTGCGCAAGGTCGCAATCACCTTGTCCAGCGTCGGCAACAAGACCTGGTCGCGCGCGTTTTTCAGCTGCAGTGCGTGGCCGGTGTTGTTGATGTCTTCGCTGGTGCAGGCAAAGTGAACGAATTCGCTGGCGTTTTGCAGTTCAGGCCGCGCCTGAAACTTCGATTTGATCCAGTACTCCACCGCCTTCACGTCGTGGTTGGTGGTCTTTTCGATCTCCTTGATTGCCAGCGCATCGGCCTGCGAAAAATTTTTCACCAGACCCAGCAGATAGGAGCGCGCACCCGGGCTTAGCGGTTTGAATTCAGCAAAACCGGCGTCAGACAAGGCCACAAACCAGGCGATTTCAACCTGCACGCGGCGGCGCATGTAGCCCTGCTCGGACATGATGGGGCGCAGCCCGTCCAGCTTGGCGACGTAGCGTCCGTCCAGAGGCGAAAGGGCATTGACAGGCAGAAAAGACAGGGGGGATGAAGCGGCGTTGGGACTCATCGCTCAATTGTAGGCGCGGGTTTTCCAGCAGAGAGCGCGCTGCGGACCGCGTGCAGGTGGCCGTGCCCGGGCCGGGCGGCGAGGTAAATCGATAGAATGGATTTTCTCCTTCCCGCATCATCCGCATTAATTGCGCCACCTGCCCTACCACCCATGACCATGAAACTTATCGGCTCGCCGACCAGCCCCTACGTGCGCAAAGTGCGTATCGTCATGGCCGAAAAAAAGCTCGACTATCAGATGGTGCTTGAAGACGTTTGGGCCGCCACCACCACCATTCACAGCTCCAACCCGCTTGGCAAGGTGCCCTGCCTGGTGATGGAGGGTGGCGAGGCCGTGTTTGATTCCCGCGTCATCGTCGAATACCTCGACACGCTGTCGCCCGTTGGCAAGCTGATTCCCACGCAGGGCCGCGAACGCGCCGAAGTCAAAACCTGGGAGGCGCTGGCCGACGGCCTGGTCGATGCCGCCATCCTGGCCCGCCTGGAAGCCACCTGGGCCAGCCGCAGCGACGGCGAACGCAGTCAAGCCTGGATTGACCGCCAGATGAGCAAGATCGACGTGACCCTCAAGGCCATGAGCACCGGCCTGGCCGACAAGCCCTTTTGCAGCGGCATCCATTTCAGCCTGTCCGACGTAGCCGTCGGCTGCGCGCTGGCTTATCTCGACCTGCGGTTCGCGCAGATCGACTGGCGGGGCGCCCACCCCAATCTCGCAAAGCTGCAGGAAAAGCTGACGCAGCGCAGTAGCTTCGTGGATACGCAGCCGGGCTAAGACCGCCGGTGGGCGTTCAGGCTACCGGCCTGGATGCCCAGAGGCGGGGTTAGGCATCCTCACATCCCCAAACGACAAAGTCGCCGGTCAAGGCGACTTTGAAAGCGGGCCGATTCTGGCGGCGAGCGGGTATATAAAAATGCTGCGAAGCGCCCCGGCGCGAACGAGGGAGGGAGGGAGGAGGAGGGCACCCCGGGATTGCATGCCAGCCCACTAGGGAACTGGAAGACTTCGCAACAGTGAAACTGGTTTGTATCTGACCTCTTAATTGTAAAAGCGGTGTGACGACGCATTTGTAGGATGCCATCCCAAAAGAAAGAGTTCCGTTGGACCGGGCACGAAATTTGGTAAATATTTGTGAGGTTTCTGGGCTCATCAAGCTGATTGAGCGACGGCCATCAGCGCTTCGCAAGCTGCTTTTCGATCTCACCGACAAATGCGCGTCCGCCCGGGCTGGTGGTTGAACCGTAACTCGCCACTGTCACGCCGTCGCGGCCGATCACGTACTTGTAGAAATTCCAGCTCGGCTGCGTGCCGGTCTGAAAGGCGAGCGCCTTGAACAGCGGGCTGGCGTCTTTGCCGCGAACGCTGGTTTTGACAAACATCGGAAACTTCACGCCGAAGGTGTTTTCGCAAAAGTCGGCGATCTGTTTGTTGCTGCCGGTTTCCTGTGAAAAGTCATTCGACGGAAAACCCAGCACCACCAGACCCCTGTCTTTGTATTTGGCGTGCAGCGCTTCAAGCCCTTCATATTGCGAGGTGAAGCCGCAAAAGCTCGCGGTGTTGACGACCACTACCACCTTGCCGCTGTACTGGCACAGCGACTGCGGCTTTTCGTCCTGCAGACGCAGGGCGGTGTGTTGCAGCAGGCCGGTGCAGGCGGCGCTGGCAAGCGGATCCGGCGCTGCGGCGGGTGTACTGGAAGCGTTTTGTGCAAGTGACGCAGCGCTGCCCAGCGCCAGTGCTAAAGCCGGCATGCGGCGGGCAATTCGGCCCCAGTAAAACAATCCTGGCATGGTGTGCAAATCCGGTTCAATCAATGGGTAAAGCAGCGCGGCAAACAAGCGTACACAGGGCGCAGGCGGTTTGCTTTTTACGCCGCCCATGCACCTGCGAAGTGTCGGACAAACGCCTTGTCATTGCCGCCCCTGGCCTTATGCCAAGCCTCCGTCAAACCCCCGTCAAACCCCCGTAAAAAGCCAAGCCATAGCCGCACAGTGCCCGCAATTGACACACAAGCGGCCTAAAATGGTTTCACGCCGCCGAGGAGTTGCCGGGCCTGCGCTTCACGCGCATCCGGCAGTCAATTAGGTGCGTATTTTTTGTCAAGGAGTCCCGATGCTTTACCCCGAACTATTCAAACAACTGGAGTCTGTCCGATGGGACATGGACAAAGACATTCCCTGGGCGAGCTTTGACGCAGACAAGCTCTCCGACGAGCAGGCGCAAACCATCAAAATGAACGCCATCACCGAATGGGCGGCGCTGCCAGCGACTGAGATGTTTTTGCGCGACAACAAAGATGACAGCGATTTTTCGGCCTTCATGTCGATCTGGTTTTTTGAAGAGCAAAAACACGCGCTGGTGCTGATGGAATACCTGCGGCGCTTCCGGCCCGAACTGGTGCCAACTGAAAAAGAGCTGCACGACATCCGTTTTGAGTTTGAACCCGCCCCCGCGCTTGAAACCCTGATGCTGCATTTTTGCGGCGAGATCCGCCTGAACCATTGGTACCGGCGCGCCAGCGAATGGCATACCGAGCCGGTTATCAAGCAGATCTACACCCAGCTCAGCCAGGACGAAGCCCGCCACGGCGGTGCCTACCTGCGCTACATGAAGCGCGCCATCAACAAATTCGGCAACGAAGCCAAGCAGGCTTTTGCCAAAGTCGGCGTGCTGATGGCCAGCGCACGCCGCACCGCGCAGGCGCTGCACCCGACCAACCTGCACGTCAACAAAGCGCTGTTCCCGCTCGATACGATTCAAAGCCGCCTGCCCAATCCCGACTGGCTCGAACACTGGCTGGACACGCAGATCAAGTTCGACGCGGCGTGGGAGGGCAAGGTGGTCGAGCGCATTCTGCACAACATGGGCCTGCTGCTCAACCAGAGCTTCAAGACCGTGCAGGAGCTCAACCGCTACCGCAAAGAGATTGGCAAAGAAATCGGGCTGGAGCTGGCGGCGGCGGCGCTGCCCGACGGCAAGCCGCACGCCGCCTGAACGCGGCGCGGCATGGGCAGCCCAAGCAAGCCTGGCAGCGTGAGTCAGCCTAGTGTGGTGTTGCACGCTATCCGACACATAAAACTGCGTCTTTTAGCTCCGACGTAACTTGAGTACAAGTTAGTCTCGCTGAAACTTCGTTTTTGTCCATGGCGGCGTTGTAAAGCCTCGCAATAGTGGAACTATTGCTGCGTCTTACGCCTTGCCCTGAACAAAAATCCATCAGTTTTATTTGTGCCGTCAAGCATGCAACACCACACTAGCTTCTTCGACAAAATCGCTTCGCGCGTCGATGCCCCGGCACGTGTCGCCCGCTTACCCCGGCCCATTGTGCTCACCAATGGCGTGTTCGACGTGCTGCATCGCGGGCATGCCAGCTACCTCGCCCAGGCGCGCGCGCTTGGCGGCTCGTTGGTGGTCGCGCTCAACACCGACGCATCGGCGCGCCGACTTGGCAAGGGCCCGAATCGCCCCCTCAACAATGAAGCTGACCGCGCCGCGCTGAT
>JANOOO010000403.1:0-3062 GCA_031421375.1 Polaromonas sp. | reverse complement strand
TGCATGACCTTGATGGCACCAGCCCGGAGCGTCAGCTTGTCGTTCGGAATGACCAGACCGTAATCGACACCGATCACGCGGCCAAAGCCCTTGCAGGTTTCGCACGCGCCCATCGCCGAGTTAAACGAGAACAGCGACGGCGTCGGCTCGGTGTAGCGCAGATCGCTGTCGGGGCAATGCAGGCCGGTTGAAAAGCGCCACATGAGTCCAATTAAATTGGGGTCAGATCCCAATTTCGCATCCGATGCCGGCTCGGTCGCAGGGCCTGAATCGAAATTGGGCTCTGACCCCAACACTTTCAGAAAATCGGACTCTGACCCCAATTCCTCTGTCGAGTCGGGGTCAGAGCCCAATTTCGAATTGACATCAGGACATGGATTGACTGCGGGGACGAAATTGGGATCTGACCCCGAATCTTTTAAATAAACATTCAGCCGCCCACCGCCGCGTTTCAACGCCGTCTCAATCGCATCCAGCGCGCGCGCTTTCTCAATCGTCTGAATGCGAAACCGGTCGGCCACCACATCGAGCAACTGGTGCGTACCAGCCTTTGTTGCGATCTCGCGCTGCGCATGCACCCGCGTGAAGCCACTGGCCGACAGCCACTGTTCAAGCTGTTCGGTACTGGTGTTGCCGGGCAACTCGACCGGAAAGGTCATGACCAGACGTGCATCGGACAAAGCCGTCCGCGCCATCAGCTCCGCATAAATCGATTCCGGCGAATCGTGCCGCACCGCCTGCGCGGTCTGACTGTCGAACAACTGCGCAGCCCGCGCATAGAGCAGCTTCAAATGGTCGTTCAACTCGGTCATGGTGCCGACGGTCGAGCGCGAGCTGCGCACCGGATTTGTCTGGTCAATCGCGATGGCGGGCGGCACGCCTTCGACCTGATCAACGGCGGGCTTGTCCATGCGGTCAAGAAACTGCCGCGCATAGGCCGAGAAGGTTTCAACGTAACGACGCTGGCCTTCGGCAAACAGCGTGTCGAATACGAGGGAAGATTTGCCCGAGCCGCTGGGGCCGGTGACCACCGTCAATTCACCGGTGCGAATATCGAGATCGAGATTTTTAAGATTGTGTTGGCGCGCACCGCGGATGCGGATGATTCCGTTGGGCATCTAGTCGTTCTTTCCTGGAGAGGTCGAACATTCTAGAAGTGCGCTGCCTCACGAAAGGCCCATCAACATGAAAGCCCTTGCCGCGTCGGCCTGACACCGCAACGCGGCCGACTTGTCCTGCCCTCAGCGCAGCGCGTCTTCAAGCTCGCGAAACTTGACCGGGCCCACTGCCGCACCGATTTTCGGTGCCAGCTCACGCAGTTTTTCAAGCGTGCCTGCTGACTCGACGGCAAGGTTCAGCAGAAACCCGCGCAGCCCTAATTCGGAAGTCAGGCGGGTGGCGATGGGATAAGCCTTGAGGTAGCTGGCCTGCGCGTCAGCTGAAGGAGACACAGGGCCAATGCCGGGCCTGCCGGAGCTGGGCAAAACAGAGTCGAGCAGATGCTCGGCTGGCGGACGGATTGACTCGTCAAACTCGGGGTAGAGCGACGGCGGCTGCGTGGGCTGCGCGTGCGTCGCAGAGAAAAACCCGCTTATGACGTCGTTTTCTTCCAGGTAGGCAAGGCGACGAATGTGGGCGATGTCGTCTTCTGTCACGCCGAGTCCGGCGGTGAGCCGCAACACGTCGGCAACACTGCGGCGACCATCGAACATGATGAACGCCGAGCGCTGGCGGCGAGACAGCGACGCTGAACGATCATGCAGCGCCAACTGACCGGCCTCGGTCTTGTGATAAGTCAGGGACATGTTGGCTGCGGCCTAAAAAAAGGTTAAGTCGAGCTAGTAAGTAGAACGTTCAATTTCCCTTACCAAAAACTGCAACAGGAAAAGGAACTACGTCCCATCTGAATCCTCAATTTTACCGCTTCACCCTGGTTTTACCGATCAAACAAGCGCTGCCACAAACCGCACAGAGCAGCCCCGCCACACTTTTCATGAATAAGCCGGCGACGATGCCGCCAGCGATGCCACTCAGCCAATAAAAGGCATTGAAACCTGACCGTGCTTTTCCCCGCCCAAGTCGATGTCACCACCCCTGCTCAACATGTACAAAGCCACTGCGGCAAATACGATAAATCCGACAACAATCTCCCACATTCAGAGTCTCCAATAAAAAAAGCCCCTGGCAAGTTGCCAGGGGCTTTAATTGTGCGAGTCAAATTTTTCAGGCTGATGGACTGCGCGTCCAGTGCCCTTGCGCCTGATCAGTCGTTGGCGTAGATATCAACGTCCTTGGTTTCCCTGATGAACAAGATGCCCAGGATCAGCGTCATGCCGGCGACGATGATCGGATACCAGAGACCGTTGTACATGTTGCCTGTCTGCGCCACGATGGCCAGTGCCGTTGCCGGCAGCAAGCCGCCGAACCAGCCGTTGCCGATGTGATAGGGCAGCGACATCGACGTGTAGCGGATTCGGGTCGGGAACATTTCCACCAGCATTGCCGCGATTGGGCCGTACACCATGGTCACCAAAATTACCAGATAAGACAGGATGACGATGACCATCAGCTTGTCCACCTTCGCCGGGTCTGCCTTGGCCGGGTAACCTGCCGCCTTCAACGCGTCGGTGGTGGCCTTCTTGAACTCGGCATCCTTTTTCTTCGCCTCGTCCGCCGGCAGGCCGGTCGCTGAAAAGCTGGTAATGACCGTATCACCAATCTTGATGGTTGCGGGCGTTCCGGCAGCACCGGGCGCGTTGTCGTAACTCACCGAGTTTGCTGACAGAACCTGTTTGGCCACGTCGCATGAGCTGGTGAACTTGGCCGTGCCGGTGGGGTTGAACTGGAACGAACACTCTTTCGGGTCTGCCGTGACCACCACCTTGTTTTTGGCTTGGGCCGCTGCAAGATCCGGGTTGGCAGCTTTGGTCAATGCGTTGAACACCGGGAAATAGGTGACGATGGCCAGCAGGCAACCCGCCATGATGATGGGCTTGCGGCCGATTTTGTCGGAAAGGATACCGAAGAGCACGAAGAACGGCGTTCCAATGATCAGCGAAGCC
>JANOOO010000402.1:0-1540 GCA_031421375.1 Polaromonas sp. | reverse complement strand
CCGTTCATGCGGTACTGCTCGATGGTGTCTTCGTTGTGAATGCCGGTGACGAGCCGCTCGTAGGCGATGAACAGCAGCGCCAGGCCGGGGGCTTCGTAAATGCCGCGGCTTTTGGCTTCAATGATGCGGTTTTCAATCTGGTCGCTCATCCCTAAGCCGTGGCGGCCACCGATGCGGTTGGCTTCGAGGATCAATTCAACGAGGCTGTCGAAGCGCTTGCCGTTTAGCGCGACCGGCTGGCCTTCTTCAAAGCGCACGGTGACTTCTTCGCGTTTGACTTCGACTTCATCTTTCCAGAAAGCCACGCCCATGATGGGCTGGACGATTTTCATGCCGCTGCTCAAATGTTCGAGGTCTTTGGCCTCGTGCGTCGCACCCAGCATGTTGGAGTCGGTCGAATAGGCCTTCTCGGCCGACATCTTGTAGCCGAAGCCAGCGGCAGTCATGAAGGCCGACATCTCGGCGCGGCCCCCGAGCTCGTCGATGAAGAGCTGGTCAAGCCAGGGCTTGTAGATCTTGAGATCGGGGTTGGTCAGCAGGCCGTAGCGATAAAAGCGCTCAATGTCGTTGCCCTTGTAGGTGCTGCCGTCGCCCCAGATGTTGACCTCGTCCTGCTTCATCGCGGCGACCAGCATGGTGCCGGTGACGGCGCGGCCCAGCGGCGTAGTGTTGAAGTAGGTGACGCCGGCGGTGCTGATGTGAAAGGCACCGGCCTGCAGCGCGGCAATGCCCTCGTTGGCGAGCTGGCTGCGGCAGTCGATCAGGCGCGCCAATTCGGCACCGTACTGCATGGCCTTGCGCGGAATCTCGTCGTAGTCAGGCTCGTCAGGCTGGCCGAGGTTGGCGGTGTAGGCATAGGGTATTGCGCCTTTGAGCTTCATCCAGTGCAGCGCGGCGCTGGTGTCTAGCCCGCCAGAAAAGGCGATGCCGACCTTTTGGCCAATGGGGAGGTTTTGGAGAATGGTGGGCATGGTGATTTAGAAGAATCAGGCGAATCAGGCGAAGTGGCAGATGTAGTGGTAGGCCTCGTGCCCATCGGCCACGCGAATCTCGAAGCTCGACTGGGCCGTTACGCTGAATTGCTCACCCGCGCTGGACGCCAGCCAGGCCTCGCTGCCCGCAAGTTTGTATTCGCAGGCACCGGCCACGCATTCCATGATCTCGGCCGCGCCGGTGTTGAAGCTCAAGGTGCCGGGCAAGATCACGCCGACTGATTTTTTGCTGCCGTCAGCAAGCGTCACGCTGTGGCTGACGCATTGGCCGCCAAAGTACACATTGGCGCGGGTCGTGACGCTGACGAGGTCGAGTATGTCGGTGGGCATGGAGTGTGGGACAGCAAATAAAGTTGATCGGAAAGTGAGCGCCGATTTTAGGTCAGCCCCTTACCGACCCTGCGGCCTGACTGGCCCGCTAATTTGAGCCGGCGGGCTGCCAATGGTCGCGGGCCGAATCCACCCTGGCGCAGCCTGCGTATCCCTAACATGTGGACAATGCCAAACATGAACCCTCCAAGCCCGGACGCACCCTTGATTGCGCTGCT
>JANOOO010000401.1:0-1859 GCA_031421375.1 Polaromonas sp. | reverse complement strand
CGTTTCAAGACCTCGACGGCCTGGACGCGCAGGCGATGCACCTGTTGGGCCACAGCGAGGCTGACGGCACGTTGCAGGCGTATGCGCGGTGTTTGTCGCCCGGCTTGAAATACGCCGAAGCCAGCATCGGCCGGGTTGTCGGCCGGGCATCGGCGCGAGGCGCTGGCGTGGGCCATGCGCTGATGCGTCAGGCGCTGGCTTGCGTGGCGTTGCAATGGGGTGCGCAGCCGATACGCATCGGCGCACAAGCGCGGCTTGAAGGCTTTTACCGGCAGCACGGCTTTGTGCCTGATGGCGCGCCTTACGATGAAGATGGCATCGCGCACATTGAGATGATTCGGGCGGACTGACTGGGGCTCGCTTGGCCGGAGTGCCCGGGTGCGGGTGCGGATGCGGATGCGGGGACGTCGCAACCGGCTGCGCCGCCCGCCCTCATGGCGGGGTACCTTAAACCTGGAAACGGCAGTTGACCGCTTGCACGCCTCGCCAAATCCAGGTGGATATTGATCTTTTTGCCTTTGTTTACCTTCACTTCTTAAGTAACAACGCTACGCACCCGAGTGAGCCGCGCTGCGGCACGCTGGCGGCGTTGCTCCGCCTCGCGGGCAGGAGCCCGCAGCGTTGTCTCGCCTTGCCAGCGCACCGCATCACAGCCCACTCGGACGCGTCCAACTGCCGTTTCCAGGTTAAATCGGTCGGTCGCCACATCCGGTTGCGACGAAATCCGATGCAGGAACGGGAGCGGGAACGTAGGCGCAGGCGGTGGCGGTGTCCAGTTCTTTTTAACGGCCTTTGGCCTTGCGCCAGGTGGCGAAATCGTCTTTCGCCTGCTGCGTGGTTGGCGGGTACAACCCGATGATGGAGCGGCCCTTCAGCACTTCCTCACTGACAAAATCTTCAAACGCGGTCATCTCAACCGCCTCGTCAGCCACCTCATCGGCCATGTGCGCCGGAATGACGAACACGCCTTCGCGGTCGCCGACGATCACGTCGCCCGGGAACACCGCCACGTCGCCGCAGCCAATCGGCACGTTGATGTCGAGCGCCTGGTGCAGCGTCAGGTTGGTCGGCGCGGCGGGGCGGTGGTGATAGACGGCAAAGGGCATCGCGGCAATTTCGGGCGAGTCGCGAAAACCGCCGTCGGTGACGATGCCGGCGCAGCCGCGCACCATCAGCCGCGTGATCAAAATCGAACCCGCCGATGCAGCGCGTGCGTTCTTTCGGCTGTCGATCACCAGCACGGCGCCTTCGGGGCACTGCTCGACAGCGACGCGTTGGGGGTGCTTGGCATCCTGAAACACCGTGATCGGGTTCAGGTCTTCGCGCGCCGGAATGTAGCGCAGCGTGAAGGCTTCGCCCACCATGTTGGGTAGATTGGCGTTGAGCGGATGCACGTCCTGAACGAACTGGTTGCGCAGGCCGCGTTTGAACAGCGCGGTGCAGAGCGTCGCAGTGCTGACGGTTTTGAGTTTGTCGCGGGTCTCTTGTTTGAGCGCCATGTTTTTCCCCGGTTCAGTTCAAGGTCAAGTCAGTAAATATCAGGCTCGCCGATGGGCGCGCCGAACGAGGTTTCCAGAAAATCAAAATCGCAGCCGGTGTCGGCCTGTTGAATGTGGCGCGCCGCCATACAGCCATAGCCGCGCTCGAAGCGAAGCGGCGGCGGCTGCCACGCGGCGCGCCGTGTTGCCATTTCTTCATCACTGACTTCGAGGTGAATCCGCCGGCCCGGCACATCGACGGTGATCATGTCGCCGGTTTTAACCAGCGCCAGCGGCCCGCCGATGTAAGCCTCGGGTGCGACGTGGAGGATGCAGGCACCGTAGCTGGTGCCGCTCATGCGCGCGTCCGAGATACGCACC
>JANOOO010000400.1:0-2879 GCA_031421375.1 Polaromonas sp. | reverse complement strand
CCCATGAAAATGCAAGCTTGTTCAAAAAAACTCCCTCGGGTTGATTGAGTCAGACCTGGAGGTCGTCACGATCAATTGCCGAGGGAGCATGACCACCCACCCAAACCGGGTTGAACCGGCCGAATGGGTTGGTCTGAAAAGCCCTCCCTCGCAACTCTCTCGAAACGACTGGTCTGGCGTTTCGGCCAGCAAGTCTGTGTTTTGGAAAACCGCGATCCTACGGGAGGGCCTGTAAGCTGCCTCTTACACGAAATAGTAGGACAGCACTTACAAAATAGAACATTTTTGTAGGTTGAAACCTACCCATAGGGGCGGGTCAGCCTTTGCGACCTCATCTTCGGGAAGTAATGAAGAAGTTTTCTGATGGGTGTAGGAGGCAAGCGCTTTGTTGTGTGAGTAATGTCCTACATAATAGCACGTTTCCCCTAGAGCGTACTTCGATTCCAGACGGCTCCAAGCCAGAATCAGCCGATGCGGGCACGGCCCGGATGTGCCGTGTTGAGTTGGACGGAAAACGGCTCGAACCGGGCCCCCCAAATGAAAAAAAAGGCCATAACCCTCAATCAGCTCAGGATTTACATGATTTTTGAGGAGTGCGGGCTTACATCTACGATGCATAGCCAACTTATTTTTACTTTATAGCGGCATTCAGCGCGATTTTTCAGCCAATCCGCGCTTGCACAGGTTTGTGCTGGAGCCTGTCGAGGCCCTGACTCATGCGGCCAGACCCTTCGACAAGCCAAGGCCGAACGGTTAAGGACCCTCTGCATAACTCCCTGCGGTCTGTGGTACGCGGGCTCGGGCGGTCCGCCGCGTTGTTTTTCTTGCCAATAGCCGTGCTATTGGCTGCAAAAAGACGCCTTGCGGCCCATCCCGATCCGCGTACCACAGCTCCGCCAGAGTTATGCAGAGGGTCCTTAAGAAAGCGCGGATTTATTCACGCGGAATCGTGGTGCCTGGATTGGGATGGGTTGCAAGGCGGTTTTTGCAGCAAATATCGTGATATTTGCAAGAAAATCAACGCCGCAGACCGCCCAAGCCAGGTGATCACGAACCGCGCTGAATAGATCCGCGCTTCCTTAAACCTGGAAACGGAAGTTGGACGCGTCCGGGTGGGCTGTGATGCGGTGCGCTGGCAAGGCGCGACAACGCTGCGGGCTCCTGCCTGCTGTAAGCCAAGCTATACGGGCGCAAGCAGCTATTTAATTAATAGCAAAAGGGGGCGCAGGCGTGGCAGCACAATGCCGCCCCTCGAACGGTGGCAAAAGCCTCGGCATCACGCACAAGCTGCTCGCGGCAACGGCAAAGCGGTCTTGTAGCGCACCTGTTTAAGCGCAAAGCTGGACCGGATTTTTTCGATGCCGGGAATTGGCGTGAGCTGGTTCAGGATGAATTTCTCCAACGCAGCGATGTCGGCCACCGCCACCCGAATCAGGTAATCGCTGTCGCCCGTCATCAAATAGCACTCCATTACCTCGTCGTGCTCGGCAATGCGGCTCTCAAATTCGGCCAGAGAAACGCGGTTTTGCGAGCGCAGGCTGATTGAGATGAACACGCTCAACCCCAGTCCGAGCGCGGCTGCACTGGCAATGGCCACGTAGCGGTCAATCACCCGCGCCGCCTCCAGTGCCTTCACCCGGGCGAGGCAAGGTGACGGGCTTAAATGCACGCGCCGGGCGAGCTCTACGTTGGACAGCGACCCATCCAGCTGCAATTCATGAAGAATCTTCAAATCGGTGGCGTCAAGCTGCATCGGCTACCAAACAAAGTTGTTGAAGAATTTTATGCTTCGATTGACGATTTTTTATTGTTTTCGCGCAGCACCTGCCGGGCGAAGCTGCGTACAGTCAGACACTTATGAATGCTCCCACCCCGCCCCCACCTCTGGCGCTTCTCGCCAATCCTTCCAGCTCTTCTATCTCCTCCAGCGCCCATTCGCCCGGCCTGCCCCACATAAGCGCCCCCTGCCCCGACCCCGACCCGCAAGAAACCGCCGAATGGCAGGACGCCTTCGACGCGCTGGTCGGCGCGCAGGGCCAGGCGCGCGCGCGCCAGATGCTTGATGCGCTCAGCCGCCTCGCCCGCACGCGCCGCATCGGCTGGCAACCCGAGCTGTGTACGCCCTACCAGAACACCATCGCGGTGGACGAGCAGCCGGTGTTCCCCGGCGACCTGGCACTCGAAGAGCGCCTGGCCTCATTGATGCGCTGGAACGCGCTGGCGATGGTGGTGCGCGCCAATCAGGCTGAGTCCGGCGGCTCCAGCGAGCTCGGTGGCCACATCGCCAGCTACGCCAGCGCGGCCGATTTGTTTGAGACCGGCTTCAACCACTTCTTTCACGCCAGAGAAGGCACGGGTGTCGGTCAGCATCGCGGCGACCTGGTCTTCTTTCAACCCCACAGCGCGCCCGGCGTGTATGCAAGGGCTTACCTCGAAGGCCGGCTCAATGAAAAGGATTTGAGTTTTTACCGGCAGGAATTGACTGCCCCTGCCCACGGCGCGCAGGGCCTGCCCAGCTACCCCCACCCGTATTTGATGCCTGACTTCTGGCAGTTCCCCACCGGTTCGATGGGAATCGGGCCGATCAGCTCGATCTACCACGCGCGTTTCATGCGCTACCTGTCGCACCGGCGGCTGCTCGACTGCGATGCCCGCAAGGTGTGGGGCGTGTTTGGCGATGGCGAGATGGACGAACCTGAGTCGATGAGCGCGCTGACGCTGGCCGCGCGCGAGGGGCTGGACAACCTGGTCTGGGTCGTCAACTGCAACCTGCAGCGCCTCGACGGCCCGGTGCGCGGCAACGGCCGAATCATCGACGAGCTTGAGAAGCTTTTTGCCGGTGCCGGCTGGAACGTCATCAAGCTGGTCTGGGGCAGCGA
>JANOOO010000399.1:0-2374 GCA_031421375.1 Polaromonas sp. | reverse complement strand
CGGACTGCTGGACGGCCGCTTGAACGGTCTCAGACTTTTCAAGTGCCTCGGCCAATGGCGGGGGCGCAGCGTGTTGGCCAGATTGAGCAGGAATAGCAAACATAAAAAACCTTAAGCAGGCACGTTGTGTCGGGCGGTCTCACCTAAAAGGTCAAGATGATCGAAGGCGGACAAGTCAATTTCCATGCGGTTCTGGAGATGTTTTCAAGCAGTCAACTGCTGTTTTCAGGTTAATAGGCGGGCATGACCTGAGGCACGCTGCCAGCCAATTTACCCATCCGACCCAGCTGGCCCGATTTGCCCAACCCGGCCTGCGGCAGTGTCACCGTGAGCTGGTCCAGCGGCCCGCTGACTTGGAGTGACTGGCCCAGCAGGCCAGCCAGCAGCTTAAGCTCAAACTGCGCGTCAAGCCGGCGCACCGGCGAGACATGCATGCGCCCTGTCACAGCCATGGGCCCGGCGTTGCCGTACACGTCGGTTTTCAGCGCGCTCAACGTGAGCGCCACGCCCTGCGCGGTGTGGTGCGTAGCCAGCTGGCCAGTGAGCGGGCCAAGCGAGGTTTCGCCCACGGTGCTGCGGCCAAACGTACGCATGGCTTGGTCGAGGTCAAAGCGCAGCAACCGGGCCTCAGTTACCTCGAAAGTGGATCGCGTCTGGAGCTGGCGCGCCAGCTCGCCTGGTGTTGCGCCCTCAGACCACCAGTCGGTCTGGCTGGAAACCTGACCGGCCAGAACCGGCGGCTGGCCAAAGGCCCGCGCGACAACACCCGCGTCAATCTGGTGCAGCTGCAGTGCGCCCTCAAGACGAAAGCGCTAGCGGGCACCCGCAACTGGCGAACCCAGCGCATGCAACCTGACATGCCCGTTACCCGAGCCTTGGCCGAGCGCGAAGCTCACGTCCCACTGGTCCAGCTCGCCGCGCCGCGTCAGCTGCATGGCGGCGGCAGGCGGGTCGCCAGCGCGCCGCAGCTGCACATTACGCGGTCGCCAGAGCGCATCAAAGTCTATTTCGCCTTCGTAGCGCAAGTCTTGCGCGCTGCCAGCGTCCCAGTTCACGTCCCGAAACACCAGCCGCTCCAGCGGCGTAGCGGCCCAACGCAGGGGTGCGGCAGCACCACCAGCTTCATCGGCGTCGGCCTGCCCGAGGCCCCGCAGCGACTGCGGCGGCACCTCGGCGCCATCGAGTTCGGCGCGCGCAATACGAAGCAGGCGAAGCAGGCCCACCTCGCCGCGCAAGTCATCGCCCGAACGCGGCAGGCCCGCAAAAAGCGTGAGACGTATGAAGCGGATGGGCTGCGGCTGCACGGTCGCGATGCCGTCGATCACCAGCCGGGGCGCCGGAAACAAGCGCCAGCGCAAAGTCCGCACTGTGACTGGCACGCCGAGTGCATCGCCCAGCACCGCCTCAGCCCGGCGGGCCAGCTCTGCATTGCTGGGAACGAGGCTCGTCAGCGCCAGGGCAAGGGCCGCCGTCACCAGCAGCCACACGCCCAGGGCGGACAAATTGGGGCGGTTCATCGGGGGGAGGTTTGAGGGGCGGCCCGAGTGACCATTGGCAGTCTGCGCATGCGCCAGCCAGTCGGGTGCAGAAAAGCCCGTCAATGCGTGTCGGCCGTTGACCAAAGTCCTCACCCCTGCCCTCTCCTGCAGGCGGGAGAGCTAATTTGGCGCGCCCTGTTCTGCCTCCTTCCCGCTTTGGGGCATAGGCACTAACTTGCAAAAGTCTGCTTGTTTTTCCCTCTCCCGCTGGCGGGAGAGAGGGTCAGGGTCAGGGTCAGGGTCAGGGTCAGGGTGAGGGTGGAAAGATCGGGCATTCACACCTGCAAAGAGAGCCGGGATTCCTCACCCCAGCCCTCTCCCGGAGGGAGAGGGAGCTAGACGCGCCGCTTCAAGGCGGTTCGGCAGCGCGTCATGTCAGCTTTCGCTGCCACCTTCCCGCGCCATGCGCTCGCTTTTCCAATACACGTCGTCGCCGCCATCATTCATGCGGTTGAGCACGCGTGCCAGCACGAAGAGCAGGTCGCTCAAGCGGTTAAGGTATTGGCGCGGCGCGTCTTTCAGCGGCTCGGCCTCGCCCAAAGCCACCACGGCGCGCTCGGCGCGGCGGGCTACCGTGCGGCAAACGTGGGCCAGCGAGGCGGCGCGCGAACCGGCCGGCAAGATGAATTCGGCGTGTCGCGGCAGCTTGGCGTTGTGCGTCGCCAGCGCGGCGTCCAGCTCGGCTACGGCCTCGATTTTGAGCAGCTCGTAACCCGGAATCGACAACTCGCCGCCAAGGTTAAAGAGCTGGTGCTGCACCTCGACCAGCAGCGTGCGCACGTCGCCCGGCAGCGGTTCACACAGCAGCACGCCGATGTTGGAGTTGAGCTCATCGA
>JANOOO010000398.1:0-4295 GCA_031421375.1 Polaromonas sp. | reverse complement strand
GGAATCGAGCGCGCTGGTGGCTTCGTCGAGCAGCAGAATCGGCGCGTCTTTCAGCATCACACGCGCAATCGCAATGCGCTGGCGCTGGCCGCCCGAAAGCTTCACGCCGCGCTCGCCGACATGTGCGTCATAGCCCTTGCGGCCACTCGGGTCGGTCAACTCGCTGATGAAGCCGTCGGCCTCGGCTCGCTGCGCGGCTTGCACAACCATTGCCTCGCTCGCATCGGGCCGGCTGTAGGCCATGTTGTCGCGTACCGAACGGTGCAACAGCGAGGTGTCTTGCGTCACCATGCCGATCTGGCTGCGCAGGCTTTCCTGGGTGGCGTCGGCAATGTTTTGCCCGTCGATCAGAATGCGCCCGCCTTCCAGGTCATAAAAGCGCAGCAGCAGATTGACCAGCGTTGATTTACCGGCACCCGAGCGGCCGATCAGGCCGATCTTCTCGCCCGGCCGCACCGTCAATTGCAATCCATCAATTACCTTGCGCGCACCGCCGTACGAAAAGTCGATGTTCTCAAAACGAACTTCGCCGCGCGGCACCAGCAACTGACTCGCGTGCGGCGCATCGACGATCAAGCGCGGCCGGGTCAGCGTGTTGATGCCGTCCTGCACCGTACCCACGTTCTCGAACAGCCCGGTCATCTCCCACATGATCCAGTGCGACATGCCCTGCAGGCGTATCGCCATTGCCGTTGCAGCAGCCACCGCCCCCACGCCGACCTGGCCCTGGTCCCAAAGCCAGAGCGACACACCCGCCATGCCCAGCAGCAGGCCCATGCTCAGCGTCTGGTTGACGGTCTCAAAACTGCTCACCAGCCGCATCTGGCGGTAACCAATGGTCTTGAATTCTTCCATCGCCGAGCGCGCAAACGCCGCCTCGCGCCGGGTGTGAGAAAACAGCTTGACGGTCGAAATGTTGGTGTAGGCATCGGTAATGCGGCCGACCATCAACGAGCGCGCATCGGCCTGCGTTTTGCCGACCTTGCCCAGGCGCGGCACAAAGTAAAACAGTGCCAGCAGATAACACGCGAACCAGCCCAGAAAAGGCAGCATCAAGCGCGTATCGACGGCACCGGCCAGGATGGTGATGGTGACGACATAGACCAGCATGGTCACCAGCACGTCGGCCAGCACAAACAGCGTGTCGCGCACCGCCAGCGCGGTCTGCATCACCTTGGTTGTCAGTCGGCCGGCAAACTCGTCCTGATAAAAAGTCAGGCTTTGCCCGAGCATCAAGCGGTGAAACTTCCAGCGCAACCGCATCGGAAAGTTGATTGCCAGCGTCTGGTGCTTGACGATGGTTTGCAGCGCCACGGCCGCAATGCTCGCGACCAGAACCATCGCCATCAGCGTCAGCGTGCTGCCCTTGTCTTGCCACAGACGGCCCGGCTGTGTGACCCCGAGCCAATCGACCAGCTGCCCGAGCGCGGCGAACAGCAAAGCCTCGAACGTGGCGATGGCAGCCGACAACAAAGCCATCGTCAGCAACGCGCCACGCGCGCCGTCGCTGGCGGCCCAGATGAAGGCCATGAAACGTGCGGGGGGAAGGGTCGGTTCGGCTTCGGGAAAGGCGTGCAGCAGACGCTCAAACTTCTTGTACAAACTCATTGAATACTTGAGAGGGGCTTACCTGAGAAGTTCCAGCAATCGGTCCAGCCCGCCTGAATTGATCGCCACCATCGCCTGCTCGCGCACGGCGGGTTTGGCGTGATACGCAACCGACAGGCCCGCAGCGCCCATCATCGGCAAGTCATTGGCGCCGTCGCCCATCGCAATCGCCTGCAGCGGATTGATGCCGAGCGCGCCGCAGGTTTCGAGGAGCATCCTGCGCTTTTCGTTGCCGTCGCAGATGTCGCCCCAAGCTTGATCGACCATTTTTCCGGTGAGCTTGCCGTCTTCAATTTCCAGAACGTTCGAGCGGGTGTAGTCGATGCCGAGTTTGTCCCGAATGCGGTCGGTGAAAAACGTGAAGCCGCCGCTGACCAGCAGCGTCTTCAGGCCCGCCGCCTGGCAGGCGCGCAGCAACTCGGCAGCACCGGGGTTCAGGCGCAAGCGCTCACGGTACACCGCGTCCATGCTGGAGACGCTCACACCTTTGAGCAGCGCGACGCGCTGGCGCAGGCTGTCTTTGTAATCGGCAATCTCGCCGCGCATGGCGGCCTCGGTGATCGCCGAAACCTCGGCCTTGCGCCCGGCCGCGTCGGCAATTTCATCGACGCATTCGATGTTGATCAGCGTCGAGTCCATGTCGAAGGCAATGAGCTTGAAGTCGGCGAGCTTCAGGGCTGGCGTGGCGAGGTTGATGACGAGGCCGGGGGTGGGTTCGGTGGGGGTCATGGGCTTAACGGTGCGGCAAGGGGCGGGGTCAAGCCGCCTGGATGGAAAAAACGGGGATCAGTCAGTCGCTATTATTTCAGGAGCTGCTTGCGCCCGTCTGCATTGGTCTGGTGCCCGATTCGATCAATAAATCAGCCGCCGCCAGCCAATTTTCAACCCGCAAACCCGGCACGCGCAGAAACTCGGCGTCGCCGCTGACCAGCGTGGCATCAACGGCCAGCGCGTGCGCGGCAATCAGCGCATCGTTGGGGCCGATGGGCTGGCCTATGGCTTCAAGCTGGGTGCGCAAGCGAGCGTAGTGTTCGGCGACGTCGGGGGTCAGGGGAAGTATCTGCAGCTTGGTCATTTCCAAGTCGTAGGCCGCCTGGAGCCGGACCGAAGGGCGCTTCGTCAGGCCGAACAACAACTCGCACTGGACAACAACGCTGGTACAAACGGCCGTCATTCTGCCGTGCTCGACTGCCAGGCGTCCGTTGCGCGCTGCCAGGCTTGCCCCACCCCTCATGAGGTTGCTGATGATGTTGGTGTCAAGCAGAAACAAGCCAGAGTTCACATTGCCGGTCAACGCGGCCGCTTTGTTTGCCGCCTCGCTCACAGCACGATGTCGTCAAGTGGCAGCAGGCCGGCATCGACATCGGGAAATTCGTCATCGCAAGGACCCATCTTTGCAATCTCGTCCAGCGCCTGCAAAAAAGCCTGCGTTGAGCCGCGCGGGTGTTCCACTGCGACCGCCTCAATCACCAGCGTGTTGCCCACTTTGCGCATCACCGCCTCACTCCCGGCAAGCTCAAACTCGCGGGGAATGCGCACGGCCTGATTCGCGCCGTTGCGGAAGAGGCGAACCTGGCGGGAGGGCGGCGTAACGGTGTAACTGCCAAGATTTTCAGATACTTTGTGCATGGCTTGTTCCTTCAGACGGATTGAGCTTGAAGTTTAGCCTATGTCTCTGCATATGCCTAGGTAATTTGATTCGAATGTGGTGCAGGTGCTTGCGGTCCCAACGAAATCAGAGTGGCTACTGGTCGTACCAGTTTTCGACCCGCAGGCCGGGTACGCGCTCGAACTCGCGGGTGTTGCGGGTGATAACGGTCATGTCGTGAGCCAGTGCAGTTCCAGCGATGAGCAGGTCAAAGTGGCCGATGGGCGTACCTACCGCCTCCAGCGTGTATTTGATCCAGGCGGCTGACTTCGCAGCTTTGTAGTCAAGGCTTAAAACGCCATAGGCATTCAATGCCGTATCAATGCCGTTTCGCTGCAGTTCAGGCCGGGTGGAACGCAAAACGCCGTACTCCAGTTCAAACAAAACAATCGACGGTATGGCGATCTGACTGGCCGCTGTATTTTTTAAGTGTGCTGCTACTTGCCCTTGTTGCTTGAAGAAATAAATGAGGGTGTTGGTGTCAAGCAGATACATCACCAAGGCTCGCGCGGAAGGTCAGGCGTTTCGTTGGCGCGCATTTCTTCGGCAAGGGGAAAATCTTTCCAAAGGTGCGCATTGGCTGCCACTTCCTCAAAAAAACCGACGGGGTAGCCATGGGCATCCACTTCGGGGGTTTGTTCCTTGACGAGCTTTGAAATCCAGGCACTTAGCGACAATTTCGCCGCTGCTGCTGACGCTTTCGCCCGCGCAATGGCGTCATCGTCCATGTAAATGGTGACTTGAGACATGCAATTCTCCAAATAATTACGCGGCCAATTATATAAGTGTCTATAAATTAGGTTCTGATGGCTTCCGCCTGCACCGGCTGCCCCAAACTCTTGAGCACATCGCGCACCAGCTGCGCCCGGTCTTTCGGCTTCTCAAGCTCGCGCTCGATGCGCAGCTTGTCGTTGCCGGCCAGCTTGATGTGCCGGTTCTTTTGAATCAGGTGAATGATCGCCATCGAATCGATGGGCGGGTCTTTCTTGAAGGTGATGTGAATCACGCCAGGTGCGGCATCGACCTTGACGACGCCGTA
>JANOOO010000397.1:0-9019 GCA_031421375.1 Polaromonas sp. | reverse complement strand
AGCAGCGCCTGCGCGCAGGCCAGATACGACACGTCGGTGTGCTGCTTGTGCGTAAACACCGGGTAGTGCGGCAGGCCCAGCTCTTGCGCGCGCTTGATCTCCGAATCCCAATACGCGCCCTTCACCAGCCGGCACATCAGCCGCAGCCTGTATGTGCGGGCCAGCGCGATGATGTGCTGCACCAGCTCAAGCGACCGCGTCTGATAAGCCTGCAGCGCCAGGCCGAAACCCTGCCACTGCGGATAGTGCGCTGCCACCTGCGCGGCCAGCGCCTCGAATACATCGAGCGAGAGCTCCAGCCGGTCCACCTCTTCGGCATCGATGGTCAGGTTGATGTTGGCACGGGCCGCGCGCTCGCACAGCCCCCAGACGCGCGGCACCAGCTCGGCCATGACGCGCGCATGCTGCGCGTCTTCATAGCGCGGGTGCAAGGCGCTGAGCTTGATGGAAATACCATCGTTTTGCTCGGCAGCCCAATCAACACGGGCGCAGGCAGCTATTGAATCAATAGCGACTGTGTAGCTGCGCAAATAGGCCATCGCGTCGGCATCGGTTCGCGCGCCCTCGCCGAGCATGTCGTAGCTGAAGCGCAGCTTGCCGGACTTTTGCCTGGCCGTGTCCGCATGTGCCATCGCTTCAGTGATGGTCTGGCCGATCACGAACTGCCGCCCGAGCAACTGCACAGCGCGCACCGTGGCCGCGACCACGCCGCGTGCGCCAAGCTGGCTCATCAAGCCGGGTTGTCCGTCTGTAGGCAAAAACTTTTTCGACATTGCAATCGCCGACGCCGACAGGCGGGCCAGCATCGAATTGCCACTGGCGTCAAAGTCGGCGCGTCCCAGCTGGTCAGCGGTCAGCGCAATGGCGGTCTGCGCATCGGGCACGCGCAGCAGCGCTTCGGCGAGGCGCATCAGGGCCAGCCCTTCGGCGCTGGAGATCGGGTATTCACGCAGCAGACTTTCCATGGCCCAGAACGGCGGCGGGTTCTGCCGCACGGCAAAGGCCCAGGGCCGGGCGATGGCGGCGGCCTCGACCCAGTTCAATGCACGTTCAAGCAAACGCAACTGGTGATGCACGACGTCAAGCTCGGGGCGATACGGGTTGGGCAAGCGCGGGGTCGGCGGACGTGGCGGCGGACGTGGGCTAGTGGGCATGGCGGCTCCGTGGCAGGTTGAATCAATCCCGATATTGGCCTGTTTGATGCTGAGTTACTCGCTAAATTCACCGGTTCAGACGAATCTAATCACTATCCCGGCCCGCCCCATGAACGCCATTGACCGCATCGATCTCAAAATTTTGCCTGACGCATGATGGCTACATCACCGCTTATGTGGCCGTTCCAGACCCGGCCAAACCCGGCGCGGGCTTGACCGAAATTCCCGGGCGTGCGCGAGACGCGGACCTATGCTGTGATGGAAAAAGTCAAAAGTACGAGGTGGCTGGCGTTGGGGGGTAGCCTGTTTGAAACTCGTTGCCCCACTGCAACCTTCCGTGGGCTGATGGCAAAAATCTCGATTGCTCTTGCCCGCCACAGCGGCTACGCTGTTGCCACTCGGCTAACACCGCCACACAGACCGGCCTGGCACCCGCTACGGCAACTTAAAACAAACTTGATCGAGGGTCTCCAATGACATTCAAACCGTGGCTTGCCGCTGCCGTACTCACGCTCACGACTGGCCTTGCCAGCGCACAGGCGCAGCCCGGCGTGACTGAGACCGAAATCCGCATCGGCCAGTTCGCTGTGCAATCCGGCCCCGCAGCCGAGCTGGGCAAGCGCATGCAGCTTGGCATTCAGGCGCATTTTGCGGCCGTCAACGCCGCTGGCGGCATCAACGGCCGACAGATCAAACTGGTCTCACGCGACGATGGCTACGAGCCCGAAAAGGCGGCTGCGGCTGTCAAGGCGCTGATTGAAGAAGACAAGGTGTTTGCGCTGATTGGCTCGGTCGGCACGCCGACCACGCTGGCCGCCCTGCCGGCGATCAACGCGGCCGGCATCCCATTGATCGGCCCCTTCACCGGCGCACAGGCGCTGCGCGAGCCCTTCAACCGCAACCTGTTTCACGTGCGCGCCAGCTACTTCGACGAGACCGAAAAAATCGTGCAGCACCTGAGCACGCTGGGCAAGACCCGGTTCCTCGTGTTCTACCAGAACGACGCCTTTGGCAAGACCGGGCTGGAAGGCGTGACACGCGCGCTGACCAAGCGCAAGCTCACAGCCGTCGGCGCGGTGACGGTCGAGCGCAATAGCGTCGATGTGGCCGCCGCGTTGGCGGAGGTCGTCAAGCTCAAGCCCGATGCCGTGATCCAGATCAGCGCCTATAAATCCTCGGCAGCCCTCATCAAGCAGGCGCGAGGCAAGTCATACAGCGGGCAGTTTGTCAATGTGAGCTTTGTCGGCTCGCAGGCGCTGGCGACCGAGCTGGGTGACGCGGGCCGGGGCGTGGCGATCTCGCAGGTGATGCCGTTCCCGTTCGCCGCCAAGTCAGCCATCGTGCGCGAGTATCAGCAGCGCATGACCGAGGCCAAACACACCGACTACGACTACTCCAGCATGGAAGGCTTTATCGCCGCCAAAGTGTTGACCGAGGGCTTGCGCCGGGCTGGCAAGGGCTTGAGCCGCGAGTCGCTCACCACGGCTCTGGAGTCGCTGCGCGACTTCAACATGGGTGGCTTCACCATCGGCTACGGCCCGAACGACCACGAAGGCTCCAGCTACACCGACATGAGCATTTTGAGTCAGGGCGGGCGATTCATGCATTGATTCGCGGTTCGTCGGTTCGGCGGTTCGGCGCAATGCAGCTAGCGTGGTGTTTTACGCTAGCCGCGCCTGCCGAAAATCGCGCTGCCGACCCGCACCATCGTGCTGCCCGCGTGAATTGCCGCTTCCAGATCGGCTGTCATGCCCAGCGACAGCGTGTCAAGCGGCTGCGCCAGCACACCGGGCTGGTTTAAGGCATCAAAAAGCCGTTTAACCCTTTTAAACAGGGCACAAGCAGCTACGAAATCAGGAGCTGGTTCGGGGATTGCCATGATGCCGCGCAGCCGCAAATTCGGCAATCGCCCCAGCGCAGCGGCCAACTTTGCAAGCTCCTCCGGCGGCACGCCCGCCTTGTTCGCGCCGCCATCGATGTTGACCTGAATGCAGACCTGCAGCGGCGGCAAATGCGCCGGCCGCTGCGCACTCAAGCGCTCGGCGGTTTTCAGCCGGTCAATCGACTGCACCCAGTCGAAATGTTCAGCCACCAGCCGCGTTTTATTGCTTTGAACCGGGCCGATGCAATGCCATTGCAGCTTCACATCGGCAGGCAGCCGGGTTTGCACTCTAGCCATTTTCTCAACCGCTTCAGCGATGTAGTTTTCGCCGAAAAGCCGTTGGCCGTCAGCGACTGCCTCCAGCACCGCCTCGGCGCTGACAGTCTTGGAGACGGCCAGCAGTTGCACGTCGGAGCGCTCGCGCACCGCTGCAATGCAGGCCGTGGTAATACGGTCACGCACCCCTTGAAGATTGCGCGCTATGGTTGTCATAATCGATTGAGACTGTAGCCCCAAGGCGCGGGGCCTCTTTACAGGCGATAAAAACGAATCACGTACGAGGGGATTTTCGAGCATGGACATCACGCAACTGCTGGCCTTCAGCGTCAAAAACAAGGCATCTGACCTGCACCTGTCGGCTGGCCTGCCGCCGATGATTCGCGTTCACGGGGACGTGCGCCGCATCAACATTGAAGCGCTTGACCACAAGCAGGTGCATGCGATGGTGTACGACATCATGAACGACACCCAGCGCAAGAATTACGAAGAATTCCTGGAGGTCGATTTCTCGTTCGAGATCGACGGCCTGGCGCGCTTTCGTGTCAACGCCTTTAATCACAGCCGCGGTGCCGGCGCGGTGCTGCGAACCATTCCGTCGAAAATTCTGACGCTGGAGCAGCTCAACGCGCCGAAAATTTTTGCAGATCTGGCTTTGAAGCCGCGCGGCATGGTGCTGGTCACCGGGCCGACCGGCTCAGGCAAATCGACGACGCTGGCGGCGATGGTCAACTACCTGAACGAAAACGAATACGGCCACATCCTGACGGTTGAAGACCCGATCGAATTCGTTCATGAATCAAAAAAATGCCTGATCAACCAGCGTGAAGTCGGCCCGCACACGCTGAGCTTTTCGGCAGCGCTCAGATCCGCGCTGCGTGAAGACCCCGACGCCATTCTGGTCGGCGAGATGCGCGACCTGGAGACCATTCGCCTGGCGATGACGGCGGCTGAAACCGGCCACCTGGTGTTCGGCACGCTGCACACCTCAAGCGCCGCCAAAACGATTGACCGCATCATTGACGTGTTCCCGGCTGAAGAAAAGGAGATGATCCGCTCGATGCTGTCGGAGTCGCTGCAGGCGGTGATCTCGCAGACGCTGTGCAAAACCAAAGACGGCACGGGCCGCGTGGCCGCACACGAGATCATGCTGGGCACCAGCGCCATCCGCAATTTGATCCGCGAAGCCAAGGTCGCGCAGATGTACTCGTCGATCCAGACCGGCAACAGTTTTGGCATGCAGACGCTGGACCAGAACCTGACTGACCTGGTCAAGCGCAACGTCATTTCTGCCTCTGAGGCGCGCGGCAAGGCGAAGATTCCTGAGAACTTCCCCGTGTGAATGTGGCCCCCACGCTTTTCACTTCGTGTAATTCGCTGCCCCCCGAGGGGGCGCATTTTTCCTTGGGGCGGCCCGGCGGAAAAACTTGGCCCCGACGTTGGATATTGCCCCCACGGTCGCTCGCTTCGCGTAACTCCCTGCCCCCCGAGGGGGCCGCTGCGCCTGCGGTCTGGCAAAGCCAGTCCCGCGGCCCCTGCTTGAAGGGAGCATCCACCTCTTACCCCCTCTCCCTCCGGGAGAGGGCTGGGGTGAGGGCTCTGCGCTTACGCTATTGCCCCCACGGTCGCTCACTGCGTGTAGCTCCCAGCCCCCCCGAGGGGGCCGCTGCGCCAGCGGCCCGGCGAAGCCGGTTCCGCGGCCCCTGCTTGAAGGGAGCATCCACCTCTTGCTCCCTCTCCCTCCGGGAGAGGGCTGGGGCTTCACGCTGCGGCTCCAGAAGCGCCTGCGCGCTTCTGGACAGCGTGGAGAAGGCCGGGCTCCGACCGGACTGCGGTCTGCAAGACAGGGCTGCGCTGGCTCCAGCGTCACTTCCGCCTTCATTCGCAGCACGCACGACCCACTCAAACTCGATAGAAATAACCAGGACAAGACATGGAACGCGATCAGGCCAGTAAATTCATCTCCGATCTGCTCAAACTGCTGGTCAGTCGCAATGGCAGCGACCTGTTTTTGACTGCTGAATTTCCACCAGCGCTCAAAGTTGATGGCGAGGTGACCAAGGTCTCGCCGCAGCCGCTGACCGGTATGCACACGCTGGCGCTGGCGCGCGCCATCATGAATGACAAGCAGGCAGCCGAATTCGAGCGCAACAAAGAATGCAATTTCGCCATTTCACCGCCGGGCCTGGGGCGTTTTCGTGTCAACGCGTTTATTCAGCAAGGCAGCGTCGGCATGGTGATGCGGGTGATTCCGGTGACGCTGCCGACCATCGACGGTTTCGGCTTGCCGCAGGTGCTCAAAGACATTGTGATGACCAAGCGCGGCCTGGTGATTTTGGTAGGCGCAACTGGCTCGGGAAAATCAACCTCGCTGGCAGCCATGGTCGATTGGCGCAATGAAAATTCGCACGGCCACATCATCACGATCGAAGACCCGGTGGAGTTCGTGCATCCGCATAAAAACTGCGTGCTGACGCAGCGCGAAGTCGGCATCGACACTGACAGTTGGGAAGTGGCATTGAAGAACAGTTTGCGCCAGGCTCCTGACGTGATTTTGATGGGCGAGATTCGCGACCGTGAAGCGATGGATCACGCCATCGCCTTCGCCGAAACCGGCCACCTGTGCATGGCCACGCTGCACGCCAACAGCGCCAACCAGGCGCTTGATCGCGTGGTCAACTTTTTCCCCGAAGAGCGCCGTGATCAGCTGCTGATGGACCTGTCGCTGAACCTCAAAGCCATGGTCGCGCAGCGGCTGGTGCCCAAGCAGGACGGCAAGGGACGCTTCGCAGCGGTTGAGATCATGCTCAATTCACCGCTGATCTCCGACCTGATTTTTAAGGGCGAAGTCTCCGAGATCAAGGAAGTCATGAAGAAAAGCCGCCAGATCGGCATGCAGACTTTTGATCAGGCGCTGTACGACGCCTTTGAGAATTTTCAAATCACCTACGAAGACGCGTTGCGCAACGCCGATTCAGTCAACGACCTGCGCTTGCAGATCAAGCTCCACAGCAAGCGTGGCAAGTCAACTGATCTCGCTGCGGGGACCGAGAGCCTGGCGATCATCTGACCCGACCCGCAACCGGCCTGCGCGGCGGTGCCGCGTCCGCGATAATTCGCGAATGAGCAGCACCAACCCCAAAACCTACGAATCCTCCACCCCGCGCCGCGTCGCCTTTTTAGG
Source organism: Polaromonas sp. (assembly GCA_031421375.1). Lineage (GTDB taxonomy): Bacteria > Pseudomonadota > Gammaproteobacteria > Burkholderiales > Burkholderiaceae_C > Polaromonas. The sequence continues at coordinate 2,523 of JANOOO010000397.1, read as the reverse complement.
CCTCGGCGTCATGGGGTTTCCCATGGCCGGGCACCTGGCCCAAGCCGGTCATAAAGTGACGGTCTTCAACCGCAACCCGGCCAAGGCTACCGCTTTTTGCACCGAGTTCGCAGCGCACGGCGCGCCCACCAGCGCGGCGACACCGCGCCAGGCCGCCGCCGAAGCTGACATCGTCTTTTGCTGCGTCGGCAACGACGACGACCTGCGGTCAGTCACGCTGGGTGAAGACGGTGCGTTTGCCGGCATGAAGCCCGGCAGCGTTTTCGTCGATCACACCACGGCGTCGGCCAGCATTGCGCGCGAGCTTGACGCAGCCGCGCGCGCCGCTGGCTTGCAGTTCATCGACGCCCCCGTGTCAGGCGGTCAGGCGGGCGCGCAAAACGGCGCACTCACTGTGATGTGCGGCGGCGACCCGGCTGCGTTTGAGAGCGTCAAACCTGCGGGCATGGCGTTCTCCAAAGCCTTCACGCTGATGGGTGCCAGCGGGGCCGGTCAGCTCACCAAAATGGTCAACCAGATCTGCATCGCCGGACTGGTTCAGGGTTTGAGCGAGGCGATTGCCTTCGGCCAGAAGGCCGGGCTCGACATGAACCAGGTGCTCGGCGTGATTGGCAAGGGCGCGGCGCAGAGCTGGCAGCTCGACAACCGCGGCAAAACCATGGTCGCCGGCCAGTTCGACTTCGGCTTTGCCGTGGACTGGATGCGCAAGGACCTGGGCCTGGTGCTCGATGAATCGAAGCGCAACGGTGCGCGTCTGCCCGTCACGGCGCTGGTCGATCAGTTCTATGCGGATGTGCAGGCCCTCGGTGGCCAGCGCTGGGACACGTCGAGCCTGATTCGGCGACTCAAGTAAAAAGAGGAGCCCCCACGGTTGCTCGCTTCGCGTAGCGCCCTGCCCCCCGAGGGGGCCGCTGCGCCTGCAGTCTGGCAGAGCCAGCCCTGCGGCCCTGGCTTGAAGGGGGAGTCGCCACGTTTAAGCCGATTCGGCCGGAGAGCTTGAACGGATTCAGTCCGCATTTCGCACTCAGCCCATTGCCCACCGCCCCCAATTCGACTAGCAACGTCGGCCCTCGAGGGGGGCAACTGCAGCTATCAGTTCGCTGAACGCGGCGCGACCGGTGTGACCACTGGCGCCAGCGGCGTGAGCGAGGTGCCGGGCGCGTTCGGCGCGACCGGAGCCGCTGCGGGCGCAGCAGCCGGTGTGCCGGTGCGAATCGTCACCTTGCCAGCCAGCTCGTCTTCCGAAATGATCTCAAACACGCGCACCACCTTTTGCACACCCGGGATGCTGCGCGCCACCTCGGTGGCGCGGTCGGCTTCGCGCTGCGTGACGCGGCCCATCAAATACACCGTGCCACTCTCCGTGAAAATTTTGAATGCCTTGAGAAACAGGTCACGCGCATCCAGGATTGAGGCTTTGACGCGGCCGCTGATCAGCGCGTCGTTCGAGCGCGTGGACAAGCTGCTGATAAAACCGATCTGCAAATCGTTGACGACCGAGTTGATGTTGTCAACGCTTCGGACGATCTGCTCGACTTGCTGCCTGTCCTGGGCATCGGCAGCCTCGCCGGTAATCAGCACCTGACGGTTGTAACTGGTGATGTTGACGTGCGCACGCTGCGCAACCGGGCTGTTGCGCACGCGGCTTGACGCACGCAGCTCAATGCCTTCGTCTTCAAGCTGCGCGCCCGAGGTGCGGCGGTCTGCCGCCATCAACGCGCCGCCTGCCACCCCGCCGACCAGCAGCGGAATGCAGGCCGACAAACTGGCGCCAGCCAGCGTAGCAACGAGCAGCGCGCGCGTCAGCCGTGCAGCCAATGGAGGCTTGAAAAAGAAAATGGAATGGGTTGAGTTGAGTGTCATGCCGGGGACTCCTGGTCGCCAAGTAGTTGGGTGTCCACCCCGTCGCAAATGCAGTGCAGTACAAGCAAATGCACCTCCTGAATGCGGGCCGTGCGCTCATGCGGCACACAGATGTGGACATCGGTTTCACGCAATGCGTGGGCTATTTTTCCGCCGCTGCGGCCCGTCAGCGCCACCACGGTCATCTCGCGCTCGTGCGCTGCTTCAATAGCCGCCAGCACGTTGGCTGAATTGCCGCTGGTGCTCAGCGCCAGCAGCACATCGCCAGCCGAGCCAAATGCGCGAACCTGCTTGGAGAAGATGACGCTGAAGTCGTAGTCGTTGGCAATCGCCGTGAGGATGGAGCTGTCGGTCGTCAGCGCAATCGCAGCCAGCTCGGGCCGCTCGCGTTCGTAGCGGCCGACAAATTCAGCAGCGAAATGTTGCGCGTCAGCGGCCGAGCCGCCGTTGCCGCAGGCGAGCACCTTGCCACCACTGGTGACGCTCGCCAGGATGGCTTGCACCGCTGCGGCGATGGGTTTCGACAAAATTTGCGCCGACTGGTATTTGAGGTCGGCGCTGTCGATGAAATGCTGTTCAATTCGTTGTTCGAGCATGGCTTCGATGATAGCGGGTCGATCTCGCCGCCTGCCAGCCGATGCCGGGGCGGTGACGGAGTTT
>JANOOO010000396.1:0-3658 GCA_031421375.1 Polaromonas sp. | reverse complement strand
GCGTTTGGCAGGCACGCCAGCGACGATTTTCTCCAGCACTTCCGGGCGAATTGCTTTGACCATGTCGGTGCCGATGTAGCCCGGGCTGACGGTGTTGACGGTCACGCCCTTGCTGGCCACCTCTTGCGCCAGTGCCATCGTGAAACCGTGCAAACCGGCCTTGGCGGTCGAATAGTTCACCTGTCCGAACTGGCCCTTTTGCCCGTTCACCGACGAAATATTGATGATGCGCCCGAAACCGGCCTCGACCATGCCTTCGATGACCTGCTTGGTCACGTTGAACATGCTGTCGAGGTTGGTCGAAATCACCGCATCCCAGTCGGCCTTGCTCATCTTGCGAAACTGGCCGTCACGCGTGATGCCGGCGTTGTTGACCAGCACGCTGACCGCGCCATGCTCTTTTTTGACTTTCTCAAAAGCCGCAACAGTCGAATCCCAGTCACCGACGTTGCCAACCGAAGCGTAAAAAGTGTGACCGAGCGCCTTTTGCTCGCCCAGCCATTTGGCGAAGTCACGGGTCGGGCCGCAGCCAGCGATGACAGTGAAACCGTCTTTGGCCAGACGCTGGCAAATGGCGGTGCCGATGCCGCCCATACCGCCGGTGACGTATGCGATTTTTTGACTCATGATTTGACTCCTTGATGATATGAAACAGGGTGCAATGCCCAAACAGTCGCTATATTTTCAATAGCTACTTGCGCCCGATTTTATTGGGACACAGCCATTTTTACCTTAAATTTATCGCTCCAGCGTGAGGGCAACCCCCATGCCGCCGCCAATGCACAGGCTGGCGATGCCTTTTTTCGCGTTTTGCCGAACCATCTCGTGCAGCAGCGTCACCAGAATGCGGCAGCCAGACGCACCAATCGGGTGGCCGATGGCAATGGCACCGCCGTTGACATTGACCTTGCTGGTGTCCCAGCCCATCTCTTTGTTGACGGCGCAGGCTTGCGCGGCGAAGGCTTCGTTGATCTCCAGCACATCAAGGTCTTGCGCCTTCCAGCCGGCCCGCGCCAGTGCTTTGGTTGATGCGGGCACCGGGCCCATGCCCATCAGCGCCGGGTCAAGCCCGGTCGTCGCGTAGCTGGCAATGCGTGCCAGCGGCTTCAAGCCCAGCTCAGCGGCTTTTTTGGCTGTCATCACCATCACTGCAGCCGCGCCATCATTGAGCCCTGACGCATTGCCTGCGGTCACGCCGCCGGCCTTGTCGAAGGCCGGGCGCAAACCGGCCAGCACCTCGGCGTTGGTCTTGCGGTTGATGAACTCATCGGCGGCAAAAATAATCGGGTCGCCCTTTTTCTGGGCAATCGAAAACGGCACGATCTCGTCCTTGAACTTGCCAGCGTCTTGCGCAGCCGCAGCCTTGGTCTGGCTGGCCAGGGCCAGCGCATCCTGCGCGGCGCGGTCAATGCCGTACTTCTTCGCAACGTTCTCGGCGGTGATGCCCATGTGGTACTGGTTGTAAACGTCCCACAGGCCATCGACGATCATTGAATCGACCATTTTCCAGTCGCCCATGCGCTGACCTTCACGCGAACCGTTGAGCACGTGCGGGGCCAGGCTCATGCTCTCTTGCCCGCCGGCGATCACGACCTCGCTGTCGCCGGTCGCAACCGACTGCGCCGCCAGCATCACGGCCTTCAGGCCCGAGCCGCAAACCGCGTTGATCGTGAGCCCGGGAACCCCCTGCGGGAGACCAGACTTGATGACCGTCTGGCGTGCCGGATTCTGGCCGACACCCGCCGTGAGTACCTGCCCCATGATCAGCTCACCGATCAGGTCGGCGCTGACGCCGGCGCGTTCAAGCACCGCCTTGACGACCGCCGCGCCGAGCTCAGTCGCCGGGACTTTGGCAAGGGCGCCGCCGAATTTTCCGACTGCCGTGCGGGCGGCTGAAACGATCACGATATCTTCCATGGTTGCCTCTGCTTTCTGCTTGTAAATAGATTGAGAAAAAGGTTGGGGAAAGGGTGAAAAAAGGTGGGGTCAGGCTTTGGCTTTGACGTAGCGGCCCGGGGCGGCTTCGATGGCCGGGTAGGTGCGGCTGCCGTAATTTTTAGGCGCGGCGATTTGCTTGCCAGCCTGCTTCTTAAGCCAGGCCGACCAATCCGTCCACCAGCTTCCGGGGTGCTCGCTGGCGCTCTGGAGCCAGGCGGCGTGGTCAGAGGGAAACTCGTTGGCAGGCAGCGCATCGTTAGTCCAGTAGCTGCGCTTTTTCTTGGCTGGCGGGTTGATGACTCCCGCAATGTGGCCCGACGCGCCCATGACGAATCGCTTTTTTCCCGGCAGATGCTGCGTTGAGGCGTATGCCCCGCCAATCGGCACGATGTGGTCCTCACGCGAGCCATAGATATAGGTTGGCATATCGATCAAACCCAGATCGACCGGCTGCCCGCAAACCTTCAAATGGCCGGGCTTGATGAGACCGTTCTCAAAATAGGTGTGGCGCAAATACCAGGCATAAAACGGCCCCGGCAAATTGGTTGAATCGCTGTTCCAGTACAGCAGGTCAAACGGTGGCGGCGTCTCGCCCTTCAGGTAATTGCCGACGACGTAATTCCACACCAGCTCGTTCGGTCGCAGAAAGCTGAAGGTCGAGGCCAGCTCACGCCCCTTGAGCAGGCCGCCCTTGCCCATTTCGGCTTCGCGGTATTGAACCGAAGTCTCGTCAATGAAGATGTCCAGAATGCCGGTGTCAGAGAAATCGAGCATCGACGTGAGCAGTGTCATGCTGGCGACCGGCTTTTCTCCGCGCGCCGCGAGCACCGCCAGCGCGGTGCCCAAAATCGTGCCTCCGACGCAAAAACCGAGCGCGTTGATCTTCTTCGCACCGGTGATTTCCTGCACGCGAGCAATCGCCTCGATGGCGGCGTGCTCAATGTAGTCGTCCCAGGTTTTGTCGCTCATCGACTCATCAGGGTTGCGCCAGCTGACGACAAAGGTGTGGTGCCCCTCGCTGACCACATAGCGAATCAGCGAGTTTTCGGGCTGCAGATCGAGGATGTAGAACTTGTTGATGCACGGCGGCACCAGCAAAAATGGTCGTTCATAGACTTTGGCAGTCAGCGGTTTGTATTCAAGCAACTGGAAAAACTCGTTTTCAAACACCACCGCGCCCTCGGTGGTGGCGACGTTTTTACCGACCTCAAAGACGCTTTCGTCGGTCATCGACACATGGCCCTGGCGCAGATCGTTCAGCAAATTCTGCATGCCCTGCGCAATGCTCTCGCCCTTGCTGGCGATGGCTTTTTGCATGGCCTCGGCGTTGAACGCCAGAAAATTGCTGGGCGCACTGGCCGCCATCAGTTGCTCGACGCCGAATCGCAGTCGTGCCTTGGTCTTTTCATCGCCGTCCACCGAATCAGCCAGGCCCAGCAGCATGCGCGACTGCAGCAGGTAGGCCGCTGCGGAGAATTTCGCGACCGGATTAGCCTGCCAGGCCGGGTCGGCAAAGCGCCGGTCGCCAGGTGGTGGCGCGTCAGGTGCGGGCTGAAGAGCCGACTGCCACAAGGCGGTCCACTCCTGCAGCGCCGTGGCCTGCAGCGCCTGCAAACGCTGCGGATCGAAATGGATGTCGGGCATGGCTTGCGGCATGGAGGGTGGCCATGCAGCGGATGGCAAAGCGCCAAACTGCCCGAAGGGCGACGGAGCTGCAGCT
>JANOOO010000395.1:0-1676 GCA_031421375.1 Polaromonas sp. | reverse complement strand
CGGCCTTCGCGCTTGAAAAAGCTGCCTGGAATGCGGCCGGCGGCGTAGGTTTTTTCCAGGTAATCAACGGTCAGCGGAAAGAAGTCCTGACCGGGTTTGGCTTCAGTCTTGGCGACGACGGTAGCCAGCACGACCGTGCCGTCCATGTCGAGCAGCACCGCGCCGCCGGACTGGCGCGCGATCTCGCCGGTTTCCATCGTGACCTTGTGCTGGCCCCACTGAAATGATTTGCTGACTTTGTTGAAAATACTCATGGTTTTATCTCCACTTGATACCGGCTGCATGAGGCTGCGCCGTGGGGCCCGAAGTGGCGGCTGGCCGAATACGATGCCATTCCAGAAAACGTCGCGGGGGTAGAAGTTTTGTGGAATGACACAGCGCGTATTCGTCTGGCCTGGCTCCGAATCGAATCAGCGACGCGACTGCGGCACTGAATTTTTTAACCGTTTTAGAAGTGCAAAACGCCTGAGTCAGGCAAGCCAACTCAGGCGTCTTCCAATCGATTTAATACTTACTTGCGCAGGCCAAGTTTGGCAATCAGCGCGGTGTAACGCCCGGCGTCTTTCGACTTCAGGTAGTCGAGCAGCTTGCGGCGGCGGCTGACCATACGCAGCAGGCCGCGCCGACCGTGGTGGTCTTTGGCGTTGGTTTTGAAATGAGGGGTGAGCTCGTTGATGCGGCCCGTGAGCAACGCAACTTGAACTTCAGGGCTGCCGGTGTCGCCAACCGCGCGAGCGTTGGACTGAACAATTTCGGCCTTGATTGATTTTTCGATCATGTATTTCTTTCTGCAATTGAATGCACTTGCGAGCGATGCAGCCTTCCCAGTACCGGGATTCGCCCGGGATTTGACCGCTTGTCGTCGTGTTTTGCCGTGTTCTTCGCATCTTTGCCTGGCTTGACCGGGCGATGGCGCGAAGCCTCGGATTATAGCCCGCCCGAGCCCTCCATCCAGCCGCGCAGGCGCTGCACCCCCTGCTCAAGGCGCGCCGGGTCGTGGCTGGCAAAACACCAGCGCAGCCAGCCGCGTGCCTCGGGTTGCGGCTTGACCATGAACGCGTCCCCCGGTGCCAGGCCCAGCCCGGCCTCGACCACCAGGCGCTTGGCCACGTCCAGCGAATCGCCAAAGCGGCTCTGGTCAGTCAGCCTGAAGAACCCATACATGCCGCCGCTCGCTGGCGACACCTGCACGCCGGGCGTGGCTTGCAGCAGCGGCACCAGCGTGTCGCGGCAAAGCTGCAGGTGCTGCACGATGCGCGGCGTGATCGCCTGCGTGTTGTGCAGCGCGACCACGCCAGCGCGCTGCACAAAAACCGGCGCGCACGAAGTATTGAACTCAATCAACTTGCCCAGGTGCAACGTGGCCGACGGCGGCAACACCAGCCAGCCGAGCCGCCAGCCGGTCATTAAAAAACTCTTGGAAAAGCTGTGCGCGACCATCAAACGGTCTTGCGGCGAGGCAATGTCGAGAAAGCTTGGCGCCGCGCCCTTTTCGCTCGGCTCGAAGTACAGCCGCTCATACACCTCATCGGCCAGAATCCAGGTGCCAGTGCTGCGGCAATGCGCCAGGATGGCCGCCTGTTCGCCCCGCGTGAGCGTCCAGCCGGTCGGGTTGTTGGGTGAATTGACGATCAGCAGCTTGGTCGCCGGCGTAATTGCCGCCAGCAGTTCGGGCA
>JANOOO010000394.1:0-15255 GCA_031421375.1 Polaromonas sp. | reverse complement strand
AGCCCGGCTGCCGTGCGCGTGTGGTGGTGCTCGGCCATCAGGCCCTGCGGGTATTGCACCGGCATCGAGTAGCCAGCAAACGGAACCATGCGGGCGCCGAGTTCGATATGCAGGTCGCTCAGCGGGGTGTGTAGCAAGGGTGCTTCGGGGGTAGCAGTAGCGGGTGCGGACATGGATTTCTCCGGAAGGGGCAAACATGGATTCACAGCGACTGGTGTGTGCTGTGTGCTGCCCCCGCTGTCCGCTTTACCTGAGAGATTCACCCGGCGATACGGGTTTGCTCCTTCGGTGGGCTCGCGTTGAAAGCGGGCCTCTCTCCAGTGGGGAACGTCTATGAATCAGGCTGATTCAAAAACGGGTGTCAGTCCTTTTGCCTGAGCGTTCCACGAAGCATTGGGGCTGTCGCATGCGCCTTCGGCGGCTTTCGATTTGAAAGCTCTCTCCTGACCGTTTTGATTCTACTTGGGAGCGCTGTGAATGTGGCTAGTTGACCCCGAGCGTGCGCGGGCGAATAGACATGGCTGGTGTGGTGTTGCACCGGTGCAAACGTTGACGCCAGAATCACCTGGGCCGGATTTTTCTGCCCCTCAACCGTGCCTTGCTGCAACGCGCCGAAGTGCTCGGGGAAAGCCATCGGCGTCAGGACGCAGGTGACGGCTTGCTTGGGTCGGGCAATTACTGCTGCGCTGCCCTCATGGGGCAAGGCTCGGGTTTTCGCGCAGGTACTCCGCCACGATGCTGTCGAAATCAGCGTCGGGAAGCAGGCCCAGCGCACGGGCTCGGGCTGCATCCACAGTGGCTGGCCAGCTCGTCACCAGTTTGGAGATCGCCGGGTCGGGCTGCCAGTCAATCAGTCTGCCTACTTCGGCACCGGCGAGCCGTGTCAGCGCCTCGGCCATCTTGCGGGGCGTGGTCGCCAGAGCTGGCAGGTTGATGGCTGTGCGGGCGCCCCACTCGGCATCACTTGCCTCGGCCGCACGAATCAGGCCGTCAATCGTGCGACCAGGCGACGACAGGGCCACCGGCGTGTCGGGCGCGACCGGGCAAGTGGCGCGCACGCCGGCCAGCGGCTCGCGAATCATGCCGCTTAAAAAGCTTGACGCCGCACCATTGGGCTTACCTGGCCGCACGCTAACGGTCATCAGCCGCACATTGCGCGCGCGGATGAAGCCCTTGCGGCCATAGTCGGCCACCAGCTGTTCGCAAATGAATTTCTGGATGCCGTAGCTGCTTTGCGGCGTCGGCAGCGTGCGGTCGTCGATGACCGGCGGCAGCGGCTGCTCGGGCGAGTTGCCGAATACGGCGAGCGAGCTGGCGAACACGATCATCGGGCTGGTGCCGAGCGAGCGGCAATGCGCCAGCAAAGCGGCGGTAGCGTCGAGGTTGCTTCGCATGCCGAGATCGAAATCGGCCTCGCATTCACCGCTGACCGCTGCGGCCAGATGAAAAACGAGGGCGTCCTGCGAGCGAACCACATCGTTTTCAGACCTGGCCCGGGACAGCAACTGGTTCAGGTCGCCGACCACTACGCGGATGCGCGGGTCGCTAGACAAATCGGCTGGCGGGTGCGCGCGGTCCACCAGGGTGACGCCAGCGATGGTTGCGGCAGGTTGGCCAGCCAGCGCGAAGCCGGGGCGTTTGAGCAAGGCGCGGGCAAGTCTGACGCCCAGAAAACCGGCGCCGCCGGTAATGACGATATGCATGGTGTTCAGAAGCCTTTCATGGTTTCTTTTTGATTGAAATGAGTGCGCAGCTGAATTCTTTTTGCAGCGCCCCATCTTGCCGCACTTTGTCCCGCCATAAAGCTCCCCCACCTGACGCCTGACGGCATGGCATCGGCCCCATTTCCTACAAGAACAGGGATGCTTTTGGCAGCGGTTTGACAGAGGTCATGGCGCATAGTCGTGTAACCAGGAGTGTCGGGGTGGCTCTCGAATTTGACATTGGGCGGATTGGCTTTTTAGTCGGCCAAGGTAGCGAATGAAAACAGAAATTATCAAGTATGTGGGTGTGACAGGTTGCTGTGACAGGCATGGGCAGCAGTCCCGGTGCGTCGGGCAGCGCCTGTCTGCCGTGGCCGTTGCGTCGCGCCGGGCTGGTGCGTTGCGCGCTGGTGGCGGTGGCACTGCCTTGTTGACCGGGTTGAGTGCTCATGCCTGAAGCCGATTACACAGCCTCGGCGGCTCAATGGCTGGATCGGCGCGAGCCGCGTTCGGTGGGCTTGGGGCGAAGCCACTTTTTCACCTCCGTCGAGGCCGCGCTGGACCCGTTGATTCTGGTTTCCACGCTTTGGGCCCTGGCTTTTCACTTTGAAAAAGCGGTTGCACCGGCCTATCTGATCTTGTCGGTCATCGTTTTTTCGTTGACGTTTCCCGGCACCTCGCAGCTGCGTCAGCCTGTTGGCAAAGTCATCTTCAACATCGGGTTTCAGTGGGTCTGGATTGCCGGTCTGCTGCTGCTGACCGGCTTCGCGACTGGCTACTTTTACGATTTCTCGTTCGCCGTGCTGGGCCACTGGCTCTGGGTCGCGCCACTCACGCAGCTCGTCGCGCACCTCTCACTTCGCGTCGCTGCGCCGCACTTGCTCAGGCTTCACGGCGCGGCGCACCAGGCGGTGATCGTTGGCGTCAATGACCAGGGCATTTCGCTGGCAGACAACATTGCGCAGTCGGCTTACTCCGGGATTGAGTTGCTGGGGTTTTTTGACGACAGGGGTGCCGAGCGACGTGCTGCCAAGGGCAAGCACCAGATTGTGGGCAAGATTGACGACCTGCCAACCTTCGTCAAAAAGCACAAGGTGCAGTTCATCTACCTGTCTTTGCCTATGGCCTCGCGCCCGCGCATTTTGCAGATTCTCGATGGCCTGAAAGACACGACAGCCTCAATCTATTTTGTCCCTGATATGTTCATTACCGATCTGATTCAGGGGCGCAGCGATTCGGTCTGTGGCGTCAATGTGATCTCGGTTTGCGACACGCCGTTTCGCGGCTTTAACCAAGCGCTCAAACGTGGCAGCGACATCGTGCTGTCTCTGGCGATTCTGGCGCTGGTCATGCCCATCATGCTGGTGGTTGCCGCAATGGTGCGGCTCGACTCACCGGGTCCGATCATTTTTCGGCAGCGCCGCTATGGGCTCGATGGTGAACAGATCGTGGTTTACAAGTTTCGATCCATGGCCGTGGTCGAGGACGGAACGGTGATCGAGCAGGCCAGGAAAAACGACTTGCGCGTCACGCGACTGGGGGCCTTTTTGCGGCGAACGTCACTTGACGAGCTACCCCAGTTTATTAATGTGCTGCAGGGCCGCATGAGCGTCGTTGGCCCTCGCCCGCACGCCGTTGCACATAACGAGCTGTATCGAACCATGATTAAAGGTTATATGGTGCGTCACAAGGTCAGGCCGGGCGTAACGGGCTGGGCGCAGGTCAATGGTCAACGTGGGGAAACCGACACTCTGGAAAAGATGCAGGCACGGATAGACTGCGATCTTGACTACCTGCGGAACTGGTCTTTGCAACTTGATTTATTCATCATCTACAAGACCATTCGGCTGGTATTCAAAGACAGCGCCGCCCATTAAGTGATCTCCCGCTTTCCGGGCAACCCAGTCAGTGATAACCATCAAACCATCTTATGAAAATCATTAACTCATCTGTATTTCAATAACCAGAGTCCGCGCCTCAACCCAAGCGGCTCAACCATACGAAAGGGAAAACCATGTTGACTTGTTCAGCAGTTTCTTGCGGCGTTTTATTGCTGATCACTAACGGGGCGATAGCCCAGATACAAGCCCAGCCTCAAATTCTCGGACAGACGGTGGCGGGCGAAGAGCCTAAAACCCTTTTGATCCAGGCCAGTCAGGCATTCCAGAGGGACAGTAATATTTTTCGGCTGTCCGACCAATCGAATACCCAGGCGCTGCTCGGCAACAGCGACCGGTCTGACACCGTCAGCACCACCACCGGTGGCCTGCGCTTTCACAAGGGATATAGCCTGCAGCGCTTTGAAGCCGGCTTTAACGTTGAGCGCTATAACTACAGCCGTTATTCAAACCTCAACTTCACTGCCGTCAACTACGCAGCCGCCTGGCGCTGGGCCATTACACCGGCTTTTCGCGGCAACCTGACTACCGACCGCCGCGAGTTTGTCGATAACCTGGCCGACGTGCAGGGGCAGGGTGTTGTCAATCGCCGAACAAACCGTTCGACGGTGCTTGACGCGGGTTATGACATCGACGGCGTCTGGCGCGTGCTCGGCGGCGTTTTTACGCGCGACAGCAAAAACAGTGTGCGCACCTTCGAGGGTGACTCCACTGTCACTGGAGCCGAGGTGGGCGTGCGATACCAGATGCCTTATGCGACTGCACTGGAGTATCGCTATCGCAACGCCGGCGGCGAGTATGAAAACAGGTTTTTTGGCGGGCTCGGCGCTGCCGACTTCAAAGACCGCGAGCATGAGCTGCGCGGCGAATGGCGACCGGGTGGCCGAAGCACGCTGCAGGCGAAGATCGCCCACCTGGACCGCAAGCACGACACGCTGCCCGCGCGTGACTTTTCGGGCGTGACTGGCCAGTTTGACTTGGGCTACGAGTTCACTGGCAAGACCAGCGCGGTGGCCGGCATCGTCCGTGAGCTGGGCAGTTACCAGACCAACAACGCCAGCTATTACGAAGGCACACGCCTGTTCTTCTCGCCAATGTGGAAGGCCACCGACAAGATCACGCTGAAGGCACGCTACGACTACGGCATGCGTGACTTCAAAGGGCCGTTGCCGGGCTTTGTCGATACCGGGCGCAAGGACAAGACGCACCTCGCGTCGGTGTCAGCTGAATACCAGGCGCTGCGCGCACTGAAGTTAATGACCTGGGTTCAACAAGACCGGCGCACCTCGAATGAAGCCTTTGCTGATTACAAAAGCACGGCGATTGGCGTTTCGGCGCTGCTTAGTTTCTGATTTTTTCTATCTTCGTGGCCGCTCGCATGACAGCTCCACCCTTGCGAGCGGCGTTTGTGTAAATCATGTTTTCTTCAAAAAGGTGTCACATGAAATTTCTGAGTCGCCCCCTTGTCGTGGCGTGGTTTTTTGCCCTGCCTGCTGCACTTTTGGCTCAGGTACACGTGCAACCCGTCTTTCAAATTGCGCAGGCGCAGCCCGGTGCTGTTGTCCCGGCTGGTCCCCGAGCGGTTGCGCCCGTTCAGGCGCAGTCGCCCGCTGCCGCTGCGCCCGTCACGCAGGACTACCGCCTCGGGTCCGGCGATTCAATCGCCATACAGGTGTTTCAAAGCCCCGACTTGTCAGTTGAGGCGCGCGTCGCTGAAGGCGGGGTGATCAGTTATCCGCTTGTCGGGAGCGTGCAGATCGGCGGGCTGACCATCCCCGAGGCCGAGAAAAAAATTGCCAACGCGCTGCGAACCGGCGGTTTCGTCAAGGCACCGCAGGTGAGCATTGCTGTCAGGCAGGTGCGTGCCAATCAGGTTGCTGTGCTCGGCCAGGTGCAGCGGCCGGGCCGCTTTCCGCTGGAGACCTTTCACACCCGTGCAAGTGACATGCTGGCAGCCGCAGGCGGCGTGACGCCGACTGGTGACGACGTGCTCATCATCACCGGCATGCGTGAAGGCAAGCCCTATCGCAAGGTGATGGACATTCCGTTTTTGCTTTCCAACGCCAAGTCTGACGAAGACATTTTGGTGTCCGGCGGCGACACGCTCTTCGTCAACAAGGCGCCGATGTTCTACATCTACGGCGAGGCGCAGCGCGCCGGCACCTATCGGGTTGAACGTGGCATGACTGTCATGCAGGCTCTCGCCGCAGGCGGCGGGCCGACGGTTCGTGGCAGCCAGAACCGGCTGCGCCTGCATCGCAAGGATGTAAATGGAAACGTCATCGAGACCACGCCGCAGTTGACCGATCTGGTTCGGCCCGAAGACACCATCTACGTCCGCGAAAGCATTTTTTAGGGCTTAAATATGACATTGCATCAATTCCTCCTTGTGCTGCGCGCGCGCTACAAGATACTCATCTTCATTCCGCTGGCGGTCATTTTGGCTGCGCTTGCGGTCACGGTGTTGATGGCCAAAACCTACACGGCGCAAACGTCTGTGCTGATTGATGTGCGCTCGCCTGACCCGGTGGCTGGTGCCGCCATGTCGGGCATCGTCGCGCCCACCTATATGGCCACGCAAGTCGATGTGATCAAGGGCGAGCAGGTGTCGCGGCGCGTGATCAAGGCGCTCAAACTCGATCAAGACCCGCAGGTCAAGGAAGATTGGCTTGAAGCGACCCAAGGGCGCGGCACGCAGGAATCGTGGGTGGTCGAGAGCATGCAAAAAAGACTGGAGGTTCGCCCTTCACGCGAGAGCAATGTCATCAGCATCACTTACAAGGGCAAGAGCCCCGAGGCTGCGGCAGACACAGCCAACGCATTCGCGCAAGCCTATCTCGATACCAATTTGTCATTGAAAACCGAGCCAGCGCGCTTGTATGCCGAGTGGTTTGAAGAGCAGACTAAAACGTCGAGGCAAAAACTTGAAGATGCGCAAAGCCGTTTGTCGAACTTCCAGCAAAAGGCCGGCATCGTCAGCAGTGACGAGCGCACCGACTACGAGACCGCAAAGCTCGCCGAGATATCAACCCAGCTCACCACTGTGCAGGGCCAGACTACCGACGCACAGAGCAAGCGCGGCGCCCGTGGCGACACGGTTTCCGAGGTGATACAAAGCCCGCTCATCAATACCCTGAAAACCGAGGTGAGTCGGCTGGAGGCCAGATTGACCGAGTTGAGCCAGAACCTGGGCGTCAATCACCCGGATCGCCAGCGGGCAGAAGCTGACCTCGCTGCATCGCGCGGCCGCCTGTCGTCTGAAACTGGCCGCATCACGCAGTCGATAGAGACGGCTTTTCGCGTCGGTAAAGACCGTGAGCGTGAGTTGCAGGGTGCGGTGGCAGCTCAACGTTCCCGTGTGCTCGGCTTGAACAAACAGCGCGACGAGCTCAATGTGTACCGGCGCGATGTGGAGGCAGCGCAGCGTGCCTATGAGGGCGTGAGCCAGAGCGCATCGCAAACCCGGCTGCAGAGCCTGACCAACCAGACTAATGTCGTGCGACTGAACACGGCCACCGCGCCGCTGCTGCCTTCTTCGCCGAAGCCGCTGATCAATTTGCTGATCGCCGCGTTTGGCGGCACGCTGCTGGGCATTGCGTTCGCGCTGTTGCTTGAACTCGGCAACCGCCGCGTGCGCTCGGCTGAAGACCTGGTGCAGATTCTTGATCTGCCGGTGCTTGCCAGCATCTCGTCGGGGCCCTCGCATCGTGATCGGCTGCCCGGTGCGCGGCGGCTGACTATTGGCTACGGAAGCCCAGCATGAACCGGCCCGCTGGCTCTGTTTTGACTTCGGTTCCGGTGACGGTGCCGAGCAAACCCGCCACGGGTGCGGGCCGCTCCATCGGCGTGATTTTGGTCGATGCGGGGCGTTTGTCGCCACCGGACGCCGAACGCATCATGGACTTTCAGCGTGATCGCGGTACGCGCTTCGGCGACGCCGGTATTGCGCTGGGTCTGCTCACTGACGACGATGTTCGCTATGCGCTCTCCGTGCAGTTTGGCTACCCGTATCTGCCGCGTGAAAGCAAGCTGAGCCGTGAGCTGATTGCGGCCTATCAGCCGTCGAGCCTGCAGGTCGAGCAACTGCGGGCGCTGCGCAGCCAGTTGATGCTGCGCTGGTTCGACATCGGCACCGACAGGCGCGGCTTGGCTGTCGTCAGCGCCAGCCCAATGGAAGGGCGCAGCTACCTTGCGGCCAATCTGGCTATCGTCTTTTCCCAGCTCGGCGAGCGTACCTTGTTGATCGACGCCGACATGCGCTCGCCGCGCCAGCACAAGCTGTTCAGTCTGGGCAAAAAAGCTGGTTTGTCCGACGTGCTGGCGGGGCGCGCCGGGCCTGAGACGGTAGTCAATATCGATTCGCTGCAAGACCTGTCGGTGTTGCCGGCCGGCACCATTCCGCCCAACCCGCAAGAGCTGCTGGGCCGTCACGAATTCTCCAAACTGCTGCAATCGCTCGGCGAAGACTTCCGCATCATCATCATCGACACGCCCTCAGCCGCTGAATGTGCCGACGCGCATACGGTGGCCGTGCGGGCCGGGGCGGCGCTGATGGTGGCGCGGCAGAACAAAAGTTCGGTGCCGCAAATGGCCAAGTTTACGCAGGGCCTGCGCGAATTCGGCGTGACGCTGGTGGGCTCGGTTCTAAACGACGCATGATGAGCGTCAGACACGGGCCATTGCGGAGCAAACCATGCAAGCTGATCACAACTGGCAGTTGCGATGGATTGAGATGCTTGAGAAAATCGAGCGCGTTGAAACGCCTGGCGAGTTGTCGCAACTGCTTGCGGACCTGTCCGCACCAACCGGGCCGAAGGTGCTCGCGTTTGCCAATGCCCATGCTCTGAACGCCCTGACGAGTTCGCAGGTTTTTTTCGATGCGCTGCTAGCAGCCGATCTGGTGCTGCGCGACGGCCTCGGCATGGCGACGCTGTTCAAATTGATGAATATGTCCCCCGGACTCAATCTGAACGGAACTGATCTGATTCCTCAATTGATAGCGCGTTTCGACGGTCGTGCGATTGCTTTTTACGGCACGCAGGAGCCCTGGCTGGCCCGTGGCGCGCATGCGGCTGGCCAGTTGGCACCAACCAGCCACTTTTCAGCGGCAGGCGGCTTTGACGAGTCGCAGGCCTATGTCGATCTGGTCCGGCTGCATAAACCGGACTTGATCGTTCTTGGCATGGGCATGCCCAAGCAGGAACTGGTTGCTGCGGCGCTGCGTGCGGCCATCGAGCATCCGTGCCTGATCATTTGCGGTGGCGCGATCATCGACTTTCTGGGTGGCCGTATGCCGCGTGCGCCGCACTGGATGCGCAAGCTCGGGGCCGAGTGGCTTTTTCGCCTGCTGCTGGAGCCGCGGCGCCTGTTTCAGCGCTACGTGATCGGCAACCCGGTATACCTGATGCGGGCTCACCGGCTCGCTGCCCGGCACAAGCGGCCGGCCGTGTTGTAGTTGCAGGCCCAATCACAGCGGCTTGACTAGCCGGTCAGGCCGTGCACCTACAACTGCCGGCTGCGCGCCAGCGGCGGGTTGCGGGCGAAGTAGCGGCTGATGCCGCGCATCAGCGCGTCAGACAGCGCAATCTGGTACTCATCGCTCTTCAGGCGGCGCTCCTCGTCGGGGTTGCTGATGAAGGCGGTCTCGACCAGCACGCTCGGAATGTCAGGCGCTTTCAGCACGGCAAAACCGGCTTGCTCGACACGCGGCTTATGCAGCTTTCCGATGTTGCCGATCTCGCCCAGCATCGCGCTGCCGAGCTTGAGGCTGTCACTGATCTGCGCCGTCGTACTCATGTCGAGTAGTGCCTTTTGCACCTGATCGTCTTTGGCGCGTGCGTTGACGCCGCCCACCAGATCGGCTGAATTTTCCTTGTCGGCCATCCAGCGGGCAGCGCTGCTGGTGGCCCCTTTCTCACTCAGCGCAAACACGCTTGCGCCCTGGGGGCGAGGTGTGAAAAATGCATCGGCATGCAGGCTGATGAACAAATCGGCCTGCACGCGCCGCGCCTTTTGCACGCGCACATGCAGCGGCACAAAAAAGTCGCCGTCGCGCGTCAAAAAAGCGCGCATATTGGGTTGCTGGTTGATGCGGTCACGCAGGCGCAGCGCAATTTGCAGCACTACGTCTTTCTCGCGCGTGCCGTTCGGGCCGATGGCACCGGGGTCTTCACCGCCGTGGCCGGGGTCGAGCGCGACGATGACCAGCCGGTCGGTTTTGTCAGGGCGGGGCTTAACTGATTCAAGCGAATGCGCTGGCGGCTGCGGGGCGGCTGGAGGCGTCGGCAGCGCCTGGCCAGACTGGCGCGCCATCAGCTCGCCGAGTGGGTCCGTGGCGGGTGCAGGCGCAGGGGCCCCCCTGCGCGCGGTCTGCTTGTCGGCAAGGCGTTCTGCAATCAGGTCAGCCAGCGGGTCGCTCTGGGTGGCCGGGTACAGGTCAAGCACCAGCCGGTTTTGATACGCAGCCACCGGTGCCAACGAAAACACCTGCGGCAGCATTGGCTGCTTCAAATCAATCACCAGACGCACGATGCCGGGGGCGTTCTGGCCGACGCGAATGCCTGCAATGTTGGGGTCGTCGGACTTAACCTTGGCGACCAGTTCGCGCAGTGCCGGAATCAGCTCCAGCCCTTCAATATCAACGGCCAGGCGCGGGGGTTCGGCGACAAAAAACGGCCGCGCTTTGATCTCTCCGTCAGACTCGATGGTCACGCGCGTGTAGTCGCTTGACGGCCAGATACGCACCGCGAGAATCGTTGCGCCCTGAGCCAAGTTCTGGCGACTGAGCAGCAGCACCAGGCTGCCCATCTGCAAGACGCGGCGGCGGGTCGATTCGGGCTGGCGAGTGTCGGGTGTCATGGTGCTTGCAGCAGGCCGACGCCTGCGGTCGTGTGTGCGGTCAATGTCACGCTGCGTGAGTTGTCCAGCCCCACCTCAAGCGTGATTGACAGGTCAGACGGCGGCAAATGCGCGCCCGCCTTGTCGGGCCACTCAACGAGCTTCAGGCCGGGGCTGGCAAAGTTGTCGCGAAAGCCGGCGTCTTCCCACTCCTGCGGGTCGTTGAAGCGGTAGAAGTCGAAATGCCAGATGGCTAGCCCCGCAGGCCACGCGCTTGACGCGGCCAGCGTGTAGGGTTCAACGACGGTATAGGTCGGGCTTTTGATGCGGCCCGGCACGCCCAGCGCGCCGAGCAGGTGCCGCACAAAGGTGGTTTTACCGGCCCCCAACTCGCCGCGCAATTCGATCAGCGCATCGGCGATGCCGGCTTGCGCTGCGAGGGACCGTGCAAACGCAGCGGTGGCGTTTTCATCAAGCCAGATGATCGTTTTTACAATCGGCGGGTGAGCCTCAATAGTCATCAAGTCAATCGTCAAATAGTCAGCCAGATCCAGGAGTGGGGGCGGGAGCTCGGATTCTCTCAAATCGGCGTGGCGGGTGTGGACCTGTCTTCAGCCGAGCCGGGGTTGAGTGCCTGGCTGGCCGAAGGTTTCAATGGCGGCATGCATTACATGGCGGCGCACGGGCTCAGGCGTGCTCGACCCGCCGAGCTGGTGCCCGGCACCGTCAGCGTGATTACTGCCCGTATGGATTACCTGCCTGCGGCTACTTTGAAGGAGCCCGGTGCCTGGCAGACGCAGGAACTGGCGCGCTTGACGCGGCCGGGCGAAGCGGTGATCTCCGTCTATGCCAGAGGCCGCGACTACCACAAGGTGATGCGCAGCCGACTGCAAAAGCTCGGCGAAAAAATCGCGGGCCACGGTGCAGCACTTGGCTTTCGCGCCTTCACCGATTCCGCCCCGGTGTTAGAGGCCGAACTGGCGGCGCGAAGCGGCCAGGGCTGGCGCGGCAAGCACACGCTGGTGCTCAATCGCGATGCCGGATCGATGTTTTTTCTGGGTGAGATTTATGTCGATGTGGCTTTGAGCGCGACCGAGCCCGTCACTGCGCACTGCGGCAGTTGCAGCGCCTGCATAGCCGTGTGCCCGACGCGCGCCATCGTCGCACCCTACCGGCTCGATGCGCGGCGCTGCATCTCTTATCTGACGATTGAGCATGCCGGGCCGATTCCGCTCGAATTGCGCCCGTTGATCGGCAACCGTATTTACGGCTGCGACGACTGCCAACTCGTTTGCCCGTGGAACAAGTTCGCGCAGCGCAGCGCCCTGCCTGACTTCGACGAGCGCGCCGGTTTGAGCGGCCAGCAGCTCGCCACCTTGTTTGCGTGGAGCGAAGAAGCGTTTGGGCGCTTCACCGAAGGCAGCGCAATTCGCCGCATCGGGCATGAACGCTGGCTGCGCAACATCGCGGTAGCGATGGGCAATGCGCTGCGTGCCGAAGCCGAGCCGCAAGGCTTGCAGGCCAACGCTCTGCGGGCGGGCTTGCTGACGCGCACTGGTCACCCGAGTGAGCTGGTGCGCGAGCATGTGACGTGGGCGTTGGGGCAATGACAGCAGACTTGTCGCTATAAAAATAGGAGCTTCTTGCGCCCGTCTGTTATGGAATTTGGCCTGATTTGTCTCGAAATAAAGGCGTACTGAAGGCATGCAGGGCAGGCCCCAGGCATTCGATGCGCCAACTTGCGCGAAAATGAATTTCGGCCCCTTGGCGCCTTGCCCCGCTGTTACCGCTCACTGAGCGACGCCACTGCCTTGTCCATGCTCGACCTCACCAGAATCAAAGCCATCTCCCTCGATCTCGACGACACGCTGTGGCCGATCTGGCCGACGATCAAGCGGGCCGAAGAAGTGCTGAACACCTGGCTTAGCCAGCACGCGCCCATGGCCGCCGCGCTGTTTGCCGACCCGACTGCACGGCATGACATGCGCGAAGAAGCGATGCGTCGCCACCCCGAATGGAAGCACAACCTGAGCGCGATTCGGCGCGAGGCGATCCGGCTGGCGCTGTACCGGTCTCGCGAGAACCCGATGCTCGCGGACGCCGCGTTTGACGCTTTCTTTGCCGAGCGCAACCGCGTCACGCTGTTTGACGATGCCTTGATGGCGCTCGAATTTCTGTCGGCGCGCTACCCGCTGGTGGCTTTGTCGAACGGCAACGCCAGCCTGCGGGCCATTGGTATCGCCCGGTACTTCACGGCGCGAATCAGCGCGCAGGATTTTGGCGTGGGCAAACCCGACGCAAAAATTTTTCACGCTGCGGCGGGCGCGGCGGGCGTGGAGCCGGCCGATGTGCTGCACGTCGGTGACGATGCGTCGCTCGACGTGCTGGGCGCGCTCAACTGCGGCATGCAAACGGTCTGGATCAACCGCATTGACCACATCTGGACGCACGCTGAAACACCCCACGAGACCGTGACTACGCTGACTGAGTTGTGCGACTTGTTCAATCGACCTGGCGGCCCAAACACGGTCGAGTAACTCGATTCGGTGCTTTGATGCCAGCCAGATCGGCTCCCTAGCCATGCAGGACGGGCGCAAGCAGCTCCTGATTTAATAGCGACTCGGTGGCGGCCTGGGGCCGTTCAGCGGCAGGTCGCGTGCCGCCTCCAGGCCGGAGCGCACTGCGCCTTCGAGCGTGGCTGGGTAGGGGCCAGCGATGTAGTCGCCGCACGCGAGCAGCGCCGCTGCCACGTAGGTGGGTGGGCGCTGCAAGCCGGGCGTGCATGAAAAGGTAGCGCGTTTTTCAACGACGGTTTGAACCGGCTGCACTTGCAGGCCAAGCTGTGTACCAGCCTGCGCCAGCACCCGCTGCGTCAGCGCTGCGCCATCGCCTTCGCTGGCGCTGATCACAAACGCGAGCAAGCCGGCTGGCCCGCCGAGCTGGCCGCGGTCAAAGACAAATTGCGCGGGGCAGCTGGCGTCGCTGCGCAGAGCCAGCATGGGCTGCTTGAGCGTGGCACCAGTCGGGTCGTGCGGGCCGGACGCGTAGGTGTAAACGGTGGTGAGCGCTTCGTGCGACAGCGAGCCGGCGAGAGCTTGCCATTCGCCTGAATCTGCACCGCTTGCGCGCACCAGGCGAATGCTTTGCGCCACTGGGCAAGCCAGAACCACGCGGTCGAAATACTGCGGGTCTTCGGCCGCCTCGCGCGTGGCTTCGCTTGCGGTATCAAGCGCTCGCCGGTTCGTGCTCACGGCCCAGCCCGCGCCGCTGGGCTCAAGCGCCTGCACGCGCTCCCCTAAGCGCACCTGTGCCCCGTGCGCCGTCAACCAGCCGAGCGCGGCTTCGGGAAACAGCGCGCTCAAATCGACACGCGGCAGCAGCAGGTTGGACCTTCCGCTGCCTTGAAAGAGAGCGTCTTGCAGCACGCGCAAAAACACCTGGCCGCTGGCCCGGCTGCCTGGCGTGTTCAGCGCTGATACGCACAGCGGCTCGATCAGTGTGGCCATGACGGTGGGAGTCAGCCCGGCGCACAAGTCGGCGACCGATTGAGTCGCGGGGCATTCAAACCGGGCCGAGCGCCAGCGCCAGGCACGTCCCAGCAGGGAGAGGCGGTCGCGCCACGTCCAGCCGCGCGCCGTGGCGATGGCGTGCAGGGCATCGAAGGGAGACGCGAGAACTTGAAACTGAAGGCCGTCGCCGTCGGGGAACTGAAGCGTCAAGGGCATGCGCAGCAGCGCGCTGGCGGTGGCTATGCCGACGGCTTCCATCAGGCGCAATGTTTCGGTGTAGGCACCGATCAAGATGTGCTGGCCGTTGTCAAGCGCCACGGCGGCGCCGCCCAGCAGCCCGTCAACACGCCGCGCGCGCCCGCCGCCCACGCGGGCCGCCTCATACAGCGTGACCTGGTGGCCGAGCCGACTGGCCTCGACCGCCGCCGCACAACCGGCCCAGCCGGCCCCGATGATGGCGACCTTCACAGCGAAATTCGCGTGTATGGCGCCGTGCTCATTGCACAGTGCCCAAAGCCTGCGTCTTCCAGGCGAGCCAGAACTTGCGCAGCGGTGTGAGGCTGACGCGCTGGTGCAGCACCTGGTAGCCGTCGCGGGCGATTTCGCGCAGCAGGGTGCGGTAGATGCTGGCCATCATCAGGCCGGGTTTTTGGCTGCGCCGGTCGGCAGGCGGCAGCAGCGCCAGCGCCTCGTCGTAGAGCGCCAATGCGCGCTCGGTCTGGAATTTCATCAAGGCTGTGAAGCGCTCTGAATACTCGTGCTTGAGGATTTCATGGACCTTCACGTCGAACTGTTGCAGCTCGCTGACAGGCAGGTAAATGCGGCCGCGCAGCGCGTCTTCACCGACATCGCGAATGATGTTGGTGAGCTGAAACGCCAGCCCGAGTTTGTGCGCGTACGCAGTCGTGGCGCTTTCATGCTGGCCGAAGATGCGGGCGGCGACTTCGCCGACGATGCCGGCCACCAGGTGCGCGTATTTGGCAAGGCCGGCAAAGTCGAGATAACGGTTTTGCGCGAGGTCCATCTGGCAGCCTTCGATGACGGCCTGCAGGTGCCCTGCTTCAATGCCGTAGGGCGCGGTGTGGGGCATCAGCGCCTGCATCACCGGGTGAGTGGGCTGGCCTGCAAATGACTGCTTGACTTCGTTTTGCCACCACTGCAATTTGGTGTGCGCAACGCCGGGGTCGGTGACTTCATCGACCACGTCGTCCACCTCGCGGCAGAAGGCGTAGAACGCGGTGATGGCGGCGCGCCGGTCTTTGGGTAAAAACAAAAATGCGTAGTAAAAACTGCTGCCCGAGGCGGCGG